>DAITPE010000159.1:0-10313 GCA_036833775.1 Pyrinomonadaceae bacterium
CCTAAGAGGAAACTTTTTATGGCACGAGCTGACGAACTAAGACTGATGGGCAAAGTCGCCCAACTTTATTACGAAAGAGGCATCAATCAAACCGATATTTCGGCACGGCTTGATCTTTCTCAATCAACCATTTCGCGTCTTTTGAAAAAGGCGAAGGATGAAAATATTGTCCGCATTTCGCTGAATATGCCGCACGGTTTTCACTCGGAACTCGAAGACGAGATCGAAAATGTTTACGGGCTCAAAGAAGTGATCGTCGTGGACGATGACGGCGAATCGGAAAGTCTGCGTGATGTCGGAGCGGCGGCGGCGTATTATCTCGAAACGACGCTCAAACAAGGTGAAATTATCGGAATTTCGTCGTGGAGTTCGACGCTTTTGGCGATGGTTGACGCGATGTATAACCGACCGCGACCGAGCGATTCATCCGTTGTCCAGATTCTGGGCGGTCTGGGAAATCCGGGAGCGGAAAAACACGCGGCACATCTAACCCGCCGACTGGCTCAAATTATCGGCGGAACGCCTTATTTTCTGCCTGCTCCGGGCGTGGTCGGTTCGGTCGAAAGCAAAGAGGCTTTGATCAACGATCCGTTTGTTTCGGAAGCGATCCGGCGGTTTGAAAATGTGACGATGGCACTGGTCGGCATCGGCGATATTCAGCCTTCGCGTCTGTTGGCGGACAGCGGAAACGTCTTTTCGCCCGAAGAATTAAAGTCGCTCGAAGAGCAAGGTGCGGTCGGCGATATTTGCCTTAGATTTTTCGACGCGGACGGCAAATTGATCGAATCGCCGCTCAACGAAAGAGTGATCGGAATGGATTTCGAGCAATTGAGAAAAGCCAAAAGAAGCGTCGGCGTGGCGGGCGGCAAGCGAAAGCAGACCGCGATTTTAGGTGCATTGAAAGGCGGCTGGATCAATGTCTTGATCACCAATAAAACGAATGCCGAATGGCTCGTCAAGCAAGCGAAGAAAAATGCCGCCAAGAAATAGTTAAAAAGTTTGTATTTGTTTAGGTTAAATAGGTTGTCAGTTAATTAAAATTCAAGTTTGTAGTTTCAAAACGGCTTTTTCAATAAGTCAGACGATACTTTTTTGCCTGAACCGGAGAGATTTTTAGGAGAATTTATGAATTTAAGAGCCAAATTTATCACTTTCGTTTTTCTGGCGTTCGCTCTAATTTTGAACGGTTGCGGTTCGTCAAATCAAACGACTTCCAACAATCAAAATAATCAAACTTCGGGCAAAGGAAAGATCGCGGTCGTTATTTCGACCTTGAATAACCCGTGGTTCGTGGTGCTTGGTAACGCCGCTAAATCTCGTGCGGAAGAACTCGGTTATGAAGCCGTTATTTTCGATTCGCAGAACGATCCGGCGAAAGAAGCCGCCCATTTCGAGAATGTCATCGCCGGAAAATATCAGGCGATTTTGTTCAATCCGACGGACGCGAACGGCTCGGTCGCCAACGCCAAAAAAGCGATGGCGGCGAAAATTCCAGTCTTTTGTATGGATCGGGAAATAAATTCGACCGAAGACGCAGTTTCGCAAATCCTTTCCGACAATTATTCGGGCAGCGTCGAACTCGGTAAATATTTCGTCGAAACCTTGAAAGCCAAACCGCAGGTCAAATACGCCGAATTGATGGGTTTGGTCGGCGATAATAACACCATCGCCCGTTCCGAAGGTTTTCACAGCGTCGTTGACCGCAATCCGCAATTCAAAATGGTCGCCCAGCAAAGTGCCGATTTCGACCGCACAAAAGGCTTGGAAGTAATGGAAACCATCTTGCAGGCGAATCCCGACATTGACGCGGTTTTTTGTGCGAATGACGCGATGGCGATGGGTGCGTATCAAGCCTTGGTCGCCGCCGGAAAAGCTGACAAAGTAAAGGTTTTCGGGTTTGACGGGGCGGACGATGTGTTGAAATTGATCGCCGAAGGAAAAATCGCCGCAACGGCAATGCAGTTTCCGAAAGTGATGGCAAAAACCGCCGCCGAATCCGCCGACAAATACCTCAAAGGCGACCGCAATCTGCAAAAGAAAATCCCGGTCGCGGTCGAAGTGGTCAACGCAAAAAACGTTGCCGAATTTGGCAATAACGGCAAAAAGAGTGAAAAATAATTCGACAAAAAAATGGCTCGTTTGGGGCGGATTGCTGGTCGGCTCGGCGATGGTGATCTATTTCTTTCCGCTCTTTCACATCGTCAAAATCGAAACGGCGAAGCAGAAAAAGGAAGAAGGAAAATTCAACGCCCAAAGTTTTGTCGAAAAATTCTGGAACGAACAGCTTTCTACGACGCTCGAAAAAGCGACTAACGTAGCAACACTGCAAAATGCGATAAAAGCCTCGCCCGCGAGTGCGAAGGAACAGTTCAGCCGCCGTCTCGGAATGGGAACAACCTATTATTATTTCGTCAAAGGCGAAGGAAAAATAGTCGCGGTCAAACCCGACGCAATCGCCGTCAGTCTCGATAAATCCGGCACGAAAACGGACTTAATTATTTCAACCGCCAACATTTACGGCAACACAGTTCGCGACGGCTTAGGAGTTTTTAACGTCAGCGATTTTCAAAGTTCGCAGGAATTTAATCAAATTTCCTCCGAAATTAATAAACGCATCGAAACGGCAGTTTTGCCGAATCTGAAACAGAACGCGAAAGTTGGAGCAATCGTAAATTTTGCCGGATGTGCGGAAATTCTGGACGAAAAAACGGATTTGCAGCCGCTCAAAATAATTCCCGTCAAAGCCGAAATTCAATAGTCGAAATGAAATCTGAAGCCGAAAACGAAATAATTCTCGAAGCACGCGGAATCGCCAAATCATTTCCCGGCGTAAAGGCTCTCGACGGCGTTGAAATTCAGGTTTATCGCGGAAAACTGACCGCACTTTTGGGCGAAAACGGAGCCGGAAAATCAACGCTGATGAATATTTTGTCGGGCGTTTTTCCGCCGACGAGCGGCAAACTTTTTTTTGAAGGACGCGAAGTTTCTTTCGCTAACACCAAGCAATCACAGGATTTAGGAATCGGCATCGTCTTTCAGGAACTCAATCTTTTTCCTTATTTGACGGTCGCCGAAAATATTTTCTTAGGCTCTGAACCGCTCAATCGTTTCGGTTTGGTTGATTTCAAGGAAATGAACCGCCGGGCAGCCGAATTATTGCAAAAATTCGGTTTAGCGATCGAACCGCAGACTTTAATGGTCAATCTTCGCGTCGGTCAGCGGCAAATGGTTGAAATTGCGAAAGTTTTGTCGCATAAACCGCGTGTCGTGATAATGGACGAACCGACTTCCGCCTTGAGCGAAAGCGAGATCGAAACGCTTTTCGGGCTGATCAACGAATTAAAAAAAGACGGCGTAGGAATTATTTACATCACGCACAAGCTCGACGAACTGCACCGCATCGGCGACAATTTTACCGTTTTTCGGGACGGCAAATTCGTCATTTCGGGCAAATTAGACGAATACAAACGCGAAGACCTCGTGAAATTTATGGTCGGACGCGAACTCGGAAATTTTCAGAAAAAGACGAGCCGAACTCAAACGGAAAAAGTTTTTCGCGTTGAAAATGTTTCGCTCAAACATCCCGAAAGGCAGAATGAATTTCTGCTCAAAGATGTGAATTTTCAAGTCAACAAAGGCGAAGTCGTCGGTATTTTCGGACTCATCGGAGCGGGGCGAACCGAAATGCTTGAAACGATCTTTGGTTTGCATCCGAAAGTTTCAACCGCAGATATTTTCATTGAAGGCAAAAAGGTTTCTTTCCGCAATCCGCAGGACGCGATATTTGCCGGAATCGGACTCGTTCCCGAAGACCGCCGCAAGGAAGGCGTGGTTTTGCAGATGAGCGTCGGGGCGAACGCGAGCCTCGCCAGCCTTGAAAAAGCCGAGCGTTTTTTCTATTTGAGCAAGAGTGCGGAAGACAAATACGTCAACGAATATTGTCAGCGGCTTCGCGTCAAAACGCCTTCGCTCGAACAACTTATCCAAAATTTAAGCGGCGGAAATCAGCAAAAAGTCATTCTGGCGAAATGGTTGGCGACCAAACCAAAAGTTCTCTTATTGGACGAACCGACACGCGGAATTGACATCAATGCCAAGCACGAAATTTACGAGTTTATCAACGAATTGGCGGCAAGCGGACTCGGCGTGGTGCTGGTTTCGTCGGAATTGCCCGAAATTTTGTCGCTTTCCGACCGCATTATCGTGATGTGCGAAGGCAGAAAAACCGCCGAATTTACGCACGAAAATGCAACCGAAGAATTAATTATGGAGGCGGCTTTGCCGAAACGAAAGACCGTAACCGCAACGAAATGACCACTAACGACGAAGTAAAACCGACCGCCCAAAGATCTCTCTTGTCGGGCAACGCCAAGGAGTTGCTGACCAAGCTGCAGCCATTGATCGCCCTTGCCCTGATGATTTTGGTCATCAGTCTGTTGACGGATAAATTTTTTACCGCCGAAAACGGTTGGAACATTATGCGGCAGATTTCCATCAATCTCTGCCTGACGATCGGAATGACGCTGATAATTCTTTCGGGCGGCATTGATCTTTCGGTCGGAGCGGTTTTGGGTTTGACGGGAGCTTTGGCGGCGGGTGTTTTGAAAAACGGAATCGTTCTCGGAAGTTACGGCGTTTTGCTCGAATTTACGGTTTTCGGAGCGATCATCATCGCCTTACTTTCGGGTGCGGGAATAGGACTTTTTAACGGTTTGATGATCACGCGGTTCAAAGTTCCGCCGTTTGTCGCCACGCTCGGAATGCTCAGTATCGCCCGCGGTTTAACGATGCTCTGGACGGGCGGATTTCCAGTTACGGAACTCGGTGCGGATTTTGCCGTGATCGGCACCGGCGTTTATTTCGGAATTCCGATGCCCGTCTGGATCTCAATTGCACTCGCCGCACTTTTTATCTTCATCGTTCGCAAAACCCGTTTCGGGCGTTATATTTACGCGGTCGGCGGCAACGAACGGGCGGCACTTCTGACGGGTTTGAACGTCAACAAAATTAAGCTCGCCGTTTACACGCTCGGCGGAGTTTTGGCGGCGGTCGCGGGATTAATTGTTACGTCTAGGCTCGATTCCGCACAGCCGAATGCCGGACTTGGCTACGAACTCGATTCCATCGCCGCAGTAGTCATCGGCGGAACATCGCTTTCCGGCGGACGCGGAACGATTTTAGGAAGCGTCATCGGCTGTCTCATCATCGGAGTTTTGAACAACGGTTTGTTTTTGCTCGACGTTTCACCATTTTGGCAACAAGTCGTGAAAGGTGTTGTCATTCTAATCGCCGTGATTATTGACAAAATGCAATCTTCGGGCGAATAAACTACTAAAAAATTTTTGTCTTCAAAGGAATAAATATGCAGAACAAAATAAATATACGTGTCGGAAAAATGCTTCCAATGATTCTGATTCTATTCATTTCCGCAAACATTTTTGCCAAAGCACCTTGGGAAAACGGCAAGCTGAAGGTTTCGCCGAACGGACGTTTTCTTCAGCACGAAAACGGAACGCCTTTCTTTTGGCAAGGCGACACGGCTTGGCTCCTCGTGCAGAAATTAAACCGCGAACAGATCGAAAATTATTTTGCCGACCGCAAGAAGAAAGGCTTTAACGTCGTTCAGTGCATTGTTCTCCAATTTTACGAACATAAAACTCCTTACGGCGACGCTCCATTTATCGGAGCAGATATGACGAAGGAATATTCAACGCCGGGAAACAATCCGAATAATGCCGAACAATATGATTTTTGGGATCATCTCGATTTTGCGGTCGAAACCGCCGCCAAAAACGATATTTATCTTGCAGTTACGCCGCTGTGGGGAGCGTTCGTCAAGAGAAATCCGGTTAAAGCAGATGATGTCAAAATATTCGCCGCCAATCTCGCCAATCGTTTGAAAGACAAGAAAAATATCATCTGGCTCAACGGCGGTTCGGGGCAAGGCGACATCAAACCCGAAGTTTGGGACGCGATCGGCACGACCGTTAAACGTATTGCTCCCAATCAGTTAATGACGTTTCACACCTTCGGCAGAACTCAATCTTCAACGTGGTATCACAACGCTTCGTGGCTCGATTTTAATATGTTCACCTCGGGACACAGACGCTACGATCAGGACGACACGCCGCGAAAATGGGGTGAAGACAACTGGCGTTATGTTCTCGATGATCTCGCCAAATCGCCGCGAAAGCCGACGATTGACGGCGAACCATCTTACGAAGCACTTCCACAAGGGATTCATGACCATTCGCAACCCATTTGGCAGCCCGAAGACGTTCGCCGATACGCTTATTGGTCGGTCTTCGCCGGTGCTTTCGGACACGTTTACGGACATCATTCGATCAGACAAGTTTACGCCAAAGGCGGTCAGCCCGAAGGCGGTGCGAAGATGACAATGGAAGAGGCTTACAATGCTCCCGGCGGTTCGCAAATGCAGCATCTTAAACGGCTTATCTTATCCCGCCCTTATTTCGACCGCATCAACGATCAGAGCGTAATTTCCGGCAACGACGGCGAAAAATACGAAAAAATTCTCGTTACTCGCGGCAAAGATTATCTTTTTGCATACAACTATACGGGTCGTGATTTTAGTCTGAAGATGGGGGCAATCTCGGGCAAAAAATTGAACGGTTGGTGGTTCGATCCGCGAACGGGTGAAGCAAAAAAACTCGGAAACTTCGCCAATCAAGGCGTGGTTTCATTCAATCCGCCGGGCGAAACGAAAAACGGCAACGACTGGGTTTTGGTTTTGGACGATGCCGCCAAAAAGTTCAAAACTCCCGGAAAATAGAGGAAAGCAAACCTAATGAAAACCGTAGGATTTACGATTCTTATTTTGATCTTAATTTCGTTCGGGCAATTTGTTTACGCACAAAAAATTGATGCAAAAAACGAATTGAAAACCGTTTCGTGGCGTGAAGCCCAGCGACAAAAAAGTGATTGGTATAAAGGCGACGAGGCGGTTCGAATCGCCGATCAGCTTCTCGTTTACCAAAGATCGAACGGCGGTTGGGAAAAAAATATTGATATGGCAAAGCCTTTGAGCAATGCCGAAAAAGCCGAATTAATCAGCGAAAAATCAAAGATCAGCGAAACGACTATTGATAACGGTTCGACCTTTTCGCAACTTCAATTTCTTGCCAAAGTCATCAACGCGAAAGGCGCGAAAAATTCGCAGAATTACGTTGAGGCATTTTACAAAGGCTTTGATTATCTGATCTCTTCGCAATACGAAAACGGAGGATTTCCGCAATTTTTTCCGCTCAAAAAAGGTTATTACACGCACATTACATACAATGACGGAGCGATGATCGGCGTTTTGGAATTGCTGCGAAGCATTGTTGAAAAGGAAGCCGAATATAATTTCGTTGACGAAAAACGCCGCCGTCAAGCCGAAAAAGCCGTCGCCAAAGGCATTGACGTAATTCTGAAAACACAGATCAAAGTTGACGGCATAAAAACCGTCTGGTGCGCTCAGCACGACGAAAAAACGCTCGAACCCGCGTCTGCCAGAAACTACGAAATTATCAGTTTGAGCGGCGCGGAAAGCGTCGGAATCGTCCGCTTTTTAATGGGCATCGAAAAGCCTTCGCCGAAGATCAAAGACGCTGTAAATTCCGCCGTCAGATGGTTTGAGAGATCGAAAATTTCGGGAATCAAATTAGAAGACAAACCGCTCGAAGGTTCGCCGAAAGGTTTTGACCGATTCGTCGTTGAAGACAAAAACGCACCGCCGCTCTGGGCAAGATTTTACGAAATAAAAACCAATCGCCCGATCTTTACGGGACGCGATAAGATCATCAAATATTCGCTTTCCGAGATCGAGATCGAACGCCGCACGGGTTACGGTTTTTACACGGACGCGCCGCAAAAACTTCTTGAAAATGATTATCCGAAATGGTTGGCGAAGAATAAATAGATCGCGTCGTTTGTCAGGGCAAAATGTTGACAATAATACGTTTATATCTCGATAACGCCGGAGTTCCTTTGTCCGTAACCTTTAAAATAAAATGCGCGGTTTCGCGTTTTTCGACCTTCGGAGCGATGATGTAAGCTCCGTGCGAATTTTCCGCCGAATTAATTTTGATAAATTTTTTATAAGTTCCGGCTTCGGGATAATTGAACCAGAGAAAACTCAAACTGTCGCCGTCCACGTCGGTCGAATTGCTCGCGTCAAAACCGAATCCTTCGCCTGATTTGACGGTTATTTCCGTCGAATGACTCAAAACCGGAACCGGCGGGTGATTTGCCTCCGCGAAAGATTTGACGCACCAATCCATTCGAGCGGCGAAATCGTTCTGAAAATCATCGCGCCAACGCCACAAAGTAACTTTATAATCATTAAAACTTTTTTCCGATAAACTGACATTGCGACCGTAATCTTTTGCAACAAAAGGCGCGAAATTGTCGTCGGCATTCGTCCAAATCTTTCTGGTTTCGGGAGCGATCGGAACGATCGAACCGCCTTTTTTCGTTTTGGAAAAATCCGGCTGATAAAGTTCATAACGTCCGCCCCAACCGCCCCAATCGGGATGTTCGGGATCGCTTAAACCGTTTGGAATCAAAGACAAATACGAAGGCGTGTCGCCTTCCATTCCCCACGAAACATCGGGATAAACCGCCCCCAATGCACCGTGTCCCTGCTGAATATTTTTCGCCAGCCACGCATTGGAGATCGTTGAATTATCAATTCCTTCGATGACGTTGTTAATTGCCACCCAAGTCGAACTGCCGTAATCATCGCCCGGACTAACGATGTAGAAAAGTTCTGGGAAATTGTTTCTGATCCAGATTCCGCTATCGTCTTGATCGGAGATCGTGTAAACCCTTAGTTTGGAAATTAGTCTTTTGGCTTCAGTTTCGGATTTTGTAGCCATGATTTTATGTAACGCCTGAGCCAGCGTATTGACTCCGCCCCAGACCGAAATCCACAAAGGGCGTTCGTCTTTTTCTTCCAAAATCTTGATGATCCAATCCGAACCTTCCGAATCTTTGCCGTCGCCAACGCCCGTCATCCCGTAATTCGGCAAGCCTTTTTTGACCAACGCCGCAAGCGTTTCAGCCGTCGGAAAATTACGGTCGTGTTTGACAAGATTCGGCTGAACTTTACCGTAAGCCGCGATCACTTTTCTGATTGATTCGGGCGCGACGCTCGTTTTTTTCCAGCACGATGTCGTGGCGATAAGTCCTTTCAGATCAATTTCATTTGAATATAAGAGCAATCGAACCATTGACTGTGTATCGTCGGGATCGGCTTCGATGTCGGTCAAAATTATCACCCGATTTTTTTGCGGCGTTTGAGCAAAAACGAACGGCTGAACAAACATTAAAAGTAAAAGAAACGAAAAAAATTTAGCTGTCATTGATTTAATTTCACCGAATAACTTACGGATTTGTTACGTTTATAAACACTCTTTGATAACGAGTCAAAGCGGGGTTTCCGTTATCGGTGACGGCTAAGATAATGTGCATCGTTCCTACCTTTCCGAATTTGGTCGGGATGGTGAGCGAAGCGTTTTGTTTATCGGCATTTTCGATCTTGACGGGAGCACCCGTGCGGGCGGTCGAGATTGTGTACGAACCTGCTTCGCCGTAGTAAAACCATTCATACGATAACGAATTTCTGTCAGGATCGGTCGAGCCTTCCGCACTTAGTTCGATCTTTTCGCCGGGTTTTGCATTAAGCCGATTCGGCGTTTTTAGTTTCGCAACGGGCGGATGATTCGCCTCATTATAAGGCTTGATAGTCCAATCCATTCGGGCGGCAAAATCGTTTTGAAAAGCGAAACGCCAACGCCAAACAGTCGCTTTGTTGCTCGTGTGCCAGCGATTGTCAAAACCCATTACTTCGTCTTCGGCATCTGCCCAAAACGGACGAGTTTCAGCTTCCAAATGCCATTTACGCAACGGCGGCGTGTAAAATTCGTAGCGTCCGCCCCAGCTTCCCCAATCGGGATGTTCGGGTTCGTTCAAACCGTTTTCGATCAAATAAAGAAAGGTCGGCGTGTCGCCTTCCATCAGAAATTTGACCTGCGGATACTGTGCGCCGAGCGGTCCTTTTTGGCGGACATTTTTATCGAGCCACGGATTATCAACTATTTCAAAATTTCCGCCGTCAAAACGTCCGTGAAAATTGTCGCCGCTGATTCCCGTCCACGTCGCATTGTGATAACCGCCGAGCGAGTGAAAACCGGGGCTGGCGATGTAGAAAAGGGCGGGAAAATTCTTGCGAATCCACGGTCCTGTGTCGTCCTGATCGGAAACGGTATAAACGCGAATCTTCGAGACGAATTTTTTCAAAGCGGATTTTG
>DAITPE010000160.1:0-10289 GCA_036833775.1 Pyrinomonadaceae bacterium
CACGGAGAATATGTTTCACCAGCCCCACATTTTCTATATTTGATTGTAACCTCTCTATTTTCCGGTTTAATGTTAATTTCTATCTTGATAGGTTTTTCTTCTGCAATAATTTCAAAAAGATTTACTATTTGGACAGAGTCGCTCGCCTGAGAAGCAATATCTTCAAAAGTTTCTTCTACTTCCGCAATAAATTTCTCGGATGTTGAGGGACTTAATTTAAGGAAAATTTCCTTAGTTTCGGCTATTTTATCTTTAGAGATTTCAGTTTTAATTTCTTCTGTAATTTTTCTTATCTCAACTTTTTCTTCATTGCGAAATTTAATATTTGGATTAGTCTCAAACAAAATTACTGCGTTGACATTAAGAGTTTTTTCCTCATTGAAAAGCGAAACAATTTTGTTTTTTATAGGCTCTATTTCATTTCTATAGTTTTTTCTTATTAATTTTACTTTCTTATTTGTATTTTCCCTTTCCGTTTCTGCCATTTCATCGGCAGTCTCCTTAATTTCATCTGTTGAAATATTAACTGACTTCTTATCTTTAAAAATGCTTTTTCTTTCAGATTTTCTTATTTTATTAATCTCGCTTTTGGCTTCATCTTCACGCTTATTAATTTCGTCATTCTCTTTATCTTCCAATTCTTTTTTCGCCTTTTCCTCTTTAGCTTTATCGTTTTCGATCCTATCTTTTTCTGACGAAAAGGTTTTTGCAAAACCTTCAGAGTTATTATCGGTGACACATGGATTAATAGATGGCAGTTGATATTCAGATTTGATTTGACCATTAATACAAAGAATATCTGATAATCTTTTATCATTTATTTCTTTGAAGAATCGGGCGGTTTCTCGCAAAAGATTACGTTGTTCTTCAGTAAGATTGGTTAAATCATCACGTTTATGAATATCTGTATTTTGACCATTTGAAGTTGCAAGTAGTAAAAATATTGCGATGAGAAATATTCTCAAAGATTTTAAACCGGCTTTCATAAAGTCCTCCTCAGATATTTGGCAAATAATTTTTACAACTGACCATTTGATGCGTTAAATCTAGATTTTCCTTAATTTACTTCAAGTAAAACATCTCGTCAACAGGTCGCAAAGGTCTTGCCAGCCAAAGTGGTCGGCGTAATCCGTTTGGTCCCGGAGCGGGTCGGGTCATTGCTAACCATTCTTTATAGATCGCAAAGGATTTTTCCGTGTCAACGAAGACATCGCCGTATTTGTCGCCTTCGTGGGCTTTTTCGATAGAGACTTTTTGATGCCAGCAGTGCATTCCAGACATCGGGTCGGGATGGACGGGGAAAGTGATGTTTTGATGCACGCCGCCGTCCGACCAAAAGACGCGGGCGGTGTCGGGATCGTCCGATTTATAGGGGCGGATTCCGTCTTCGACCGTCATTTTCCATTTGCCTTTTTCGGTTTCAAAGATTTTGACTTGGTTGGTTGACCAGCGGTTGGCACTCGGGTCTTCTTTACGCCGCCAGCGTCCGATGTGGTGCGAACAGGCGACAACGCCGGGTTTCATTCCTTCCGTTACCCACGCACGATTGATGAAATAACCGATGTCGGTATTGACGCGGACGAGATCGCCTGTTTTGATGACCCAGCGTTTTGCGTCTTCGACGGACATCCAGAGCGGATTTCGATTAGAGATTTCGGCAAGCCATTTGGCGTTGCCTGAGCGGGTGTGAATCAAGGTCGGCAAGCGGAAAGTCGGAACGAGGACGAGTTCGTTTTTCGACACATCCATCGTTTCGGGGTGAATATGACTTTTGATATAAGTCGGCACGGCGTATTCAGCCCAACCCCAATCTTTCAGCGTGTTTGAATAAAATTCCTGTCGGCGTGAAGGAGTCGGGAAGCCGACGACAGGTTTTCCGTCAATCATCAAACCGATGATCTTGCCGTCTTTGCGGATTTCGTTCGTCGTTTCGTCAATTTCCGCACCTTCCAATTCTTTTTCGGAAAGCGGGTTGAGATTTTGATTATAAGTCGCTTTTTCAACCTCGAACGCACCGTATTTCCGCATATATTCGAGCGGAGTCAAGTCTTCTTCCGCCGCTTTTTCGGGCAAGCCTTTGGTGTGTTCAAAAATGTATTGATAATATTCGTCAATCGAAATCTTTTCATTTTCACGATACGGCGATTTGAAATGTTCGCGGATGCCCAAATCGCCTTCTGAATCAATCCGCCAAGATAATTCAATCCAAAATTCGTCCTCTTCCCAGACTTCGCCGACGTTCGCTTCGTAGGTGTAATTCACGGGTTTGCCCATTCGCCGCAGGGCTTCACGCAAAACGGGTTGGCGGAATGAAATCCACATTCCCGAATGAGTTTCGTAAGAGGTCAAATCGTGCCGTTCGCCTGAATGTCCCATCGGCAAAACGTAATCGGCAAAATACGCCGTCTCGTTCCAAGTCGGTGTCAGAGCAACGTGCAGACCGACTTTTGATTCATCGGAAAGCGATTCTATCCAAGTGAAACCGTCGGGATAAGTCCAGACGGGATTGAAAACCCTTGTGAAATAAACCTGCAATTTTCCTCGTCCATCTTTGAGAAAATGCGGTAAAAGCTGCGACATTTCGTAATGTGCGAGCGGATATTCGTTAGGGAAATGAAGCTCGTTCCAGAATTTTTGAGCAGGCGGTTTGCTGAATCCTGCGGGTTTGAATTTGCCCCAAGCCGACGGCGAAGTTCCGCCGACTGTGCCGACGCTTCCGGTCAAAACATTGAGGAAATGCAGACAGCGTGCGACTGCCCAACCGCCAAGGTTTCCTGCACCAGCCGCCCGCCAATTATGCGTCGAAAGTCGGCTTCCGGCTTGTCCTGCTTTGATCGCAACTTCCTTAATCATCGCCGCCGAAACGCCGCATTCTTTTTCCGCATATTCGGGCGTGTATTCTGCGTAAATTTTCTTTAATTCTTCGATGAAATTTTCAAAAGTAATTTCGGCTTTCGGATTTAATTCCTGCAAACTTGTCCGCCAATTCACCCAGTTTTCCATGTATTCGCGGTTGTATAAATTCTCCTGCAAAATGATGTTTGCCATCGCCAGCAGAACCGCCGCTTCGCTGCCCGGATGAGTCGGCATCCAGTAATCCGCCATCGAAGCCGTGTTCGACAAACGCGGGTCCATCACCGCCATTTTCGCCCCGTTCATCAAGCCTTCGATGATGCGTTGAGCGTGCGGATTGAAATAATGTCCGGCTTCTAGATGCGACGAGATCAGCAAAATAAACTGCGCGTTGGCGTGGTCTGGCGAAGGTCTGTCATAACCGCTCCAAATCGCATAGCCGAGCCTCGCTCCCGCCGAACAAATATTGGTGTGCGAATTATGCCCGTCAACTCCCCACGACTGCAAAATCCGATCAATAAAACCTTCGTGTCCCGGTCGCCCGACGTGATAAACGACCTCATTGCGAGCGTCTTCTTTCAACGCTTTACGGATTCTTCCCGCAATATCATTCAATGCCTCATCCCACGAAACACGCTCCCATTTCCCCTCGCCGCGTTCACCGACACGCTTCATCGGATAAAGAATCCGCTCAACATCATTTATCTGATTGATCGTTGCCGGACCTTTCGCACAATTCCGCCCGCGACTGCCTGGATGATACGGATTTCCTTCAAACTTGCGAATTTTCAGAGAATCTTTTTCGATATAACTGAGCAAACCGCAGCCCGCCTCGCAATTAAAGCACGTCGTCGGGACGATCATATAATTCTTTTTGTCGCGTTTATGTCCGCTGGTCGCTTCGTATTCCGTCCAATCGTCCCACTTTTCGGGCGGCGGATAATTTGACAATTCGCCCGGTTCGTTGATGCGCGGAAGTTCTTCCTCTTGAAATGAAGGATGCAGATTTTCGATTAGACCGAGCTTTTCGGCGATTGATTCGATAAATGACGGTTTGTGTTTTTGCATAATGAATTATTAATGTGCTTTTCAAATAATTTTTCGACTGTTAGGTCATAATTCTATAATCACGAATTAAGTCACCTAAGGCGTTACCATCTTTCAAAAACAGTCTAAATTGGTTTTCGGGCAATGCTTTTTCTTTTAATACTCCGGCAGTAAATCTACCTGAAGTAATGAATAATAGAGCTGGAAAATATCGATTCTGATGTAAAGCCTTGTCTATCTCTGGTCTATCTACGACACTTCTGTGCTTTACCTCTACCGCCATTAAGAGAGGCTCTTGACCAAATATCAAATCACCACGAGCTATAATGTCTCTTCCTCCTTGTGGGTTTTCCCGAACAACGTGAATCTCTAAGCCATTAGCTCGCAATACTTCTGCAACTATTTCTTCAAGTTGTTTCCACGATACTGACTCTAAATTAATCTTTTCAGATTTAAGGGCTGATAAAAGGTCTTTTGTGTTATTTTGAAGAATGATCGATTGGTTTTCTTGAGCTGAGGGGGTCCAAAGTTTCGGACTCCATATTGTTTTTTCTTCATTTAAATAATTATCCGCGATAGAATAAAGTTTTGTAAAAACTTCGTCTAACTCAAAAGTTAAATCATAGTGGGGTATTAAGCCCTCTACATCGCCTTCCATTTCTCGTTTGACAGTTTCTTTTGTGTCGAATCCAAATGCTTCCCTTCTATGAGTTGGTGCTGTTCCTAAAAGAAACCATTGCCCTGAGGGGTGACGATAAAGACTTTGTCCTTTTCCATCAATCCATTTCGCAAACCACATGTCCTTGTAGCTTTGTTTATTTTTGAACGAAACATATTCATCAAATCCCATAGGCATTATCAAATGAGGATGATTCGCATAATATGCCCATAAATCAATCTCTCCTTCCATTGGATGTCCGTTTGGAAAAACGTATTTACGCTCTGTTCCATCTTCACATCTTTGTATGAAATCCTCGAAGGCTCGTAATTCTTGATATGATATTTTCATTGTTTTTCATTAACTCAACGGGATTCTCTGCGGTGCTTTTACCCAAATATCTTCAGCGAACCAAAGTCCGATCAACACTAAAACTCCTGCCATAACGAATAACCAAACTTGTCCTGTCAAAAGTAAAATTATCGGCAAAACATTTCCCGCGACGATCATGCCGAGCCAGAATTTTCTTGCGAACTCGCCGCGCGTGATCATTTGCACGGTTTTGTGTGCGTCTTCGGTCGTGTGTGTCGTGGTTAATTCGATCGCAAGCGTGATTAAATGAATCGCTAAAGCGGCGATCGCAAAGAAGATCAACGCCATTCGGAAACCCATATTTACTTCGAGAATCGGCAGACCGACGAGGAAAACTGCTAAGCCAGCCATAAATGCGTGGATTATCATATGCAGTCCGAGCATCGGCGATTGCCAGAAGTCGCGTCCTTTTGCCTGTGCGAATAAAAATGCGGTGTAAACTGCCGTCAACAGCGCGAGAATTACGCCGACGGGTTCTAAATACTGTAAAACTTTTTCGTATTTCGTGAATGAAAACGCGATCCACGTCGTTAAAACTGCGCCGTAAGCCGTGATGATATATGCGCCGCGCGAAAGCCACGATTTCCATTGCGGACGAAACAGAACATTCAAAAATCGGTCGGGTCTGCCCAAATCCATAATCAGCAAAACGCCCGTCACGGCTAAGAAAATGAACGAAATTACCGCGCCGAGTTGTTTAACTTCGGGCGGAACGAAAATAAAATAACTCATCAAAACGGGCAAAATGAACGCGCCCGCCGAAATTGCTTTCGTCAGCACATACGCCGAAACTTCCCAGCCCCAGAGAACGCCTTTGTTCGGTGCGTCGTAAACTCGTCTGGCTTTATTTCGCGGTTCGATCTGGACGAAATTCTGTTTCTTAAATTCTTCGGCAACGGGCGATTGCGCGATTCGTTCTTCTGCAAATTTGGCGAATTTTCCGACTCCGGTTGCCTGCGACGACCACATATAATCGTCTTCGACGGTCGTTGCGGTCGGATTGAGCGAAACGCGGTCGCCGTCGATATAGAAAAGTTTCGGATTCGTGCCTTTTTCGGCTTTTCTCACGGAAACGGTTTCACGCGCCAACAGTTTTGAAATCTCAGTTGTCGGGTTATCCATATCGCCCGAAATGATCGCGTGTTCGGGACAGACGACGACGCACGCAGGTTCGAGACCGATGTCGGTTCGGTGCGTGCAGTAGTTACATTTCGCGGCGGTTTTCGTTTCGGGATGAATATAAAGCGCGTCATACGGACAAGCTTGTGTGCAGGCTTTGCACGAAATACAGCGGCGGTCGTCAAAATCGACGATTCCGTCCGTGCGTGTGTAAAGCGCAGTCACGGGACAAATCTCGACGCACGGCGCATCGGCGCAATGATTGCAGCGCATCACCGAAAAAAGGCGGCGCGTGTCGGGAAATTCGCCTTTTTCGATGTATTTAACCCAAGTTCGATTAACGCCGACGGGAACTTGATGTTCCGATTTGCAAGCGACCGTGCAAGCGTGACAGCCGATACACTTGCGATTATCTATGATGAAACCAAAGTTCATTTAAATCTCCGTTGCGGGAAGCAATGATTATTATTTTCGGAATAAAAGACTTTAAGAACGACAAAAAACTGATGTAGAAAGAGAATAAATTTTAGCGTTGGCAAAGTCAATTAATTGTTCATTACAAATCAATAAACTAAAACAGACAAGCCGTTTGACATTAAATTTCTAAAATCATAGCCTTACAGTTTTAATTTATGCTGTGGCAAAAGATATTGTTCGCCGTTTTGATCTGCGTTTGTTTGTCGCCGATCGGTTCGCCGCCCTTGGCGTTGGCTCTGGGTTTGGCTTTAGCCGTCACGGTCGTCAATCCTTTTGCTGAAAGCGCGTCGAAGATCACGCCGTATTTACTGCGCGGTTCGGTCGTTTTGCTCGGATTCGGGATGAATCTTTCGGCAGTCGTAAAGGCGGGAAAAGACGGCGTTTTGTTTACGATTGCGACGATCTTCGGAACGCTCGCGCTCGGTTGGATTCTCGGCAAAGCGTTAAAGATCAACGGCAAAACTTCCAATTTGATCTCGGGCGGCACGGCAATTTGCGGCGGCAGTGCGATTGCGGCGATCGCGCCCGCGATTCGTGCGGATGCGGACGAAACTTCCGTTTCGCTCGGCACGATCTTCATCTTAAATTCGGTCGCGCTTTTCGTTTTTCCGATCATCGGACACGCGCTTAATCTCAACGAACATCAATTCGGAATCTGGTCGGCAATTGCGATTCACGATACTTCGTCGGTCGTCGGCGCAGGTGCGCGTTACGGCGCAGAAGCTTTGCAGGTGGCGACGACGGTGAAATTAGCGCGCGCTTTATGGATCGCGCCAGTCGCGTTTTTGTTCGCATTTTTATATTGCCCGAAAAATGGCGAAACGAAGCTTCGCGAAATGATCCCGTGGTTAATCTTTTTGTTTATCGGCGCGACGATCATCCGCACATACACGCCGCCGCAAGTTCCGCCGAGCCTTTTTGAAGGCATCGTAAATCTCGCCAAAGCCGGATTGACCGTAACATTATTTTTAATTGGAGCAAGTCTTTCACGCGAAACGCTGAAAAACGTCGGCATCAGACCGATGCTGCAAGGAATTATTCTGTGGCTGGTAATTTCGGTCGTGTCTTTGTTTGCAGTCTGGGAGATTTTATAAGAATTTTGCCCACGAAATACACGAAAAGCACGAAAAAAAGCATAAGTTTATTTGTTTTATTTTCGTGTTTTTCGTGTGTTTCGTGGGCAAATCTTTCTTACTGCGGTTTCAGAACTACTTTGCGCCAAGTGTCTTTCTGCGTATTGAATTGATCGTAAGCCATCGGTGCTTCGCTGAGTTTCAGGCGATGCGAAATGATGAACGACGGATCGATCTTGTCTTCCTGAATCGCTTCAAACAGCGGACGCATATATTTGTGCATATTCGTCTGTCCCATTTTGAAGGTCAAACCTTTTCCGAACGCCGCGCCCATCGGGAATTTATCCAAAAATCCGCCGTAAACACCCGGAATCGAAATTGTTCCGCCTTTTCGACAACAATAGATCGCCTGCCGAAGCGCGTGCGGTCGATCGGTCGCCAAAAATGTGTAAGCTTTCGCGTAATCGAGAATCGCGTCAACCGAACTTCCGTGAGATTCGAGTCCGACCGCGTCGATACACGAATCGGGTCCTCGTCCGCCTGTCAGATCGAGAATCTTGTCGTAAACTTCTTTGTCGTCGAAGTTGATCGTTTCGACATTTTCGTTTTCCGCTCGTGCCAACGCCAGACGGTCTTCGTAGTGATCGATGACGATGACTTTTTCCGCGCCGAGCATAAACGCCGATTTGATCGCGAATTGTCCAACGGGACCTGCGCCCCAGATGGCGACCGTATCGCCTTCTTCGATGTTGCAATTTTCCGCCGCCATATATCCGGTCGGGAAAATGTCCGAAAGAAACAAAACCTTTTCGTCTTCGATGTCATTCGGAACCTTTAAAGGACCGACATCGGCAAACGGAACGCGCACATATTCGGCTTGTCCGCCTGCAAATCCGCCCATCATATGCGAATAACCGAAAAGTCCCGAACCCGCAAAACCGTATAAAGTTTCCGACGCTTCGGGTTTCGGATTTGAATTATCGCAAGCCGACCACAATTCTTTTTTGCAGAAAAAACAATTTCCGCAAGCGATCGTAAACGGAATGACGACTTTGTCGCCTTTCTGTAAATTGGTCACGCTCGAACCCGTTTCGACGACTTCGCCCATAAATTCGTGTCCGAGAATATCGCCTGCTTCCATTGTCGGAATATATCCGTTGTATAAATGCAGATCAGAACCGCAAATCGCGGTCGTCGTAATTTTAACGATCGCATCGCGCGAATTCAAAATCTCGGGATCGGGCACGCTGTCAACGCGCACATCATGTTTTCCATACCAGCAAACTGCTTTCATTTTATAAATTTCCTCCTTGTTCTTTACGCTTTCGCCGAAGCGGTTTTCGTTTTGGTTTCAGTAAATTTTTCGCGTCCCGAAGGCTGACCTTCCGTTTTCATAATCAAACCCGTTTCCATCAAACTCTTGAAACGGCGCAAATCTTCCGCGACCTGCTGCGAAGGTTCTTCACCGAAAAGTTTGGCGATCAATGAACCGATTTTTCCTGCGGGCGGTTCATAAGTTAAAGTCACGCGAACTTCCGTTCCGCGATTCGTCGTCGGTCGAAATTCGACCGTTCCCGAATTAGGGATTTCGGAAATTTCCGCCGATTTCCAACCGATTCTTTCGTTTTCGACATCGCTCGTCACTTCCGCATCCCATTCGACCGAATAGCCGAGCGGTGCTTTCACTTTCCAATGGGAAGTTTTCTCGCCCGTGACCTGAACCGCTTCGAGATGATTCATAAATTGCGGCAGATTTTCGAAATTGCGCCAGAATGAATAAAGCTCGTTTTGCGATTTATTGATCGTGACCGATCTTTGCACGTGAATTCTGGTCGGTTTGCTCGCCGATTCGTCGGCAGTCGAAATTCCTGCGGCATCGTAAACCTGACAATGTCCGGTCGCGCTGCGAAGTCCGAGCATTCCACCGAGCGCGGCAAGCACGACTCCGGCTGTGTCGCGCCGTTTCAAACCGTAAGCGAGCAAACCGCCGCCGACGATGCCCGAAACGACTCTTTCGACTTGACCGACGTTCGTATCGGTATTGGTTAAAAATTCCGCCAGCGATTTTTTGTTATTTTCGCCGTTTTCAATTTGCGTATTATTCGCATTTTGTTCCGTATTTATTGTATTTTCGGTAATTTCCGTATTCATATTTTCCCCTTTTTCGTTAATTTATTTGTTCGTTCGGTTTCAATTCGTTGTTTTGATAAGAAGCCTTATCAACCAAAGTTGTCAAAAAAGACGGCGAAACGGACGAAGTGCTTTCCAATCCGGTCGCGTGCCGTTTGCCGATACCGCCTTTTTTCGGCAAAAGCTGATTTACAAGTGCCGAAATGTCCGACACTAATTCTGGAAATAATGCATTCATTTTTGCGGCGAGTTCGGCTTGGATCGAAATTATCGCTTCCGAATCTCCGCGCTTTGAAGCCGAAATAATTTCACGCGCCGCATATTCCGCGCTAACGGACGAAACCGGAAGCGAATTTCCGATGCTGAACCATGCAAATTCCAATTCGTTTTGTCCTTTGAAAATCGCGTTGATATGACTGCCAGTCCGCATCAAACCGGGACAAACCGTCGTCACATAAATATTGTCTTTCTGTAATTCGTGACGCATCGCTTGCGAAAGTCCGACGAGCGCAAATTTGCTTGCCGAATAAGGCGCGAGATGCGGAACCGCCATTTTTCCG
>DAITPE010000161.1:0-10260 GCA_036833775.1 Pyrinomonadaceae bacterium
TTTACATCTATTAGAATAGGAGCGAGTCATTAAATGTTAATTAAAACTTCCAAATTAAAAAATTTCGTTGCGTTTTGTCTTTTACTTTCCGTTTTTCTTACGTCTTCGATGGTCGTTTTAGCAAAATCGGAAAGCCAATTGTCGGCTGAAATTACGTTTTCAGACAATGTTCAAGCATCCGAAAATTCGTCGGTAAAATTGAATGGCGAAAACATTATCAGCGGACGCACATTTTTCTCCGGCGGAGTGATTTCGACGACTGAAAAATCGGGTGCAACTGTAAGTCTCGGAAAAATGGGTTATCTGACTTTGGCTCCTAACACGGTTTTGAATCTGCAATTTTCCGAAAACAGCATCAATGGAACGGTTTCGGCAGGAAGCGTTGAAGTTTTCAACAGTGAAAATGTTGCGGTAAATATCGAAACTGCCGGCAACGGCGTGGTCAAATCAAAAAGACGCGCACCCAGCAACAGTGTTCTGATCCCGACCATCATTTTTGCGGCAATCGTCGGCGGAGTTCTGATTTATACTCTGACAAATGGCGACGATGATGTTTTAAGCCCGACCAGATAAGATTTCTTTTAGTCTAAAATATTAAAGCGCGGTTCCGATGGAGCCGCGCTTTTTCAGCTTTAAATTACATTCAAAATATTACGGCATTGCCGCTAAAGTATCGGATAATTTTTCGACAACGAGAAGCAATGTTTTTCCCGATTCTGTAAATTGTCCGCCTGTCGCTTGATCTTCGGCGCGTCCGCAAATGTCCGTTACACCCGAAATCTGAAAAAGGTAATTTTTCAAAGCAGGTTTCGTGCGAAACTCCACCTCCAACGCTGCCAAACCGGCACGCAGATTTTTGATGCTGGCGATCACGTTTTTCTTATTCGTTTCGTTTTGGGTAACAGCTGTGCGCGAAAACTTTCCGCTGCGCGAATCTTTGTCGATGTCTTCGATATTTCTCGCAATTCCGCCCAAAAGATAAATAAATTTCGTTAAATTTTTAATTTGTGTCGAAACTTTTTCGGCTCCGGCTTTAATGTCGAGCGTGTTTGCAGAAGTTTTTGCAACCGTTGTTTTACGCGTCGAAACTTTTCGCTTTTGCGCGTAAATTGTTGAATTCAAACCGATAAAAACTATTAAAACTGCAAATATCGCAAATATTTTTTTGTTAAATTTCATATTTTAATCCCGATTAGTAAAATCTTTCCCAAAATTTTATCATAGAAGAGATGCAAAAAAGGCTTTTGGAAGTTCGCCGTCTTGGTCGTTTCGGTTACGCCGAAGGGTTGGAATTGCAAAAAAATCTCGAAACCGAAGTTATCGCCAAGCGTGAACGCGACTATCTTTTATTGCTCGAACATCCGCATACATTTACGATCGGCAGGCGCGCGAAATCGGACGGAGTTTTGGCAACGGCGGAGATCTTGAAAACACTCGGCGCGGAAGTTTTTGAAATAAATCGCGGCGGAAAAGTCACTTATCACGGTCTTGGTCAGCTTGTCGGTTATCCGATAATAAATTTAACTTCGTATAAAGAAGATGTTCATCTTTACGTTCGCAATTTGGAAGAAGTTTTGATGCGGACAATGGCAGATTTCGGCATTGAAACCTTTAGAATCGAAGGTTTAACGGGCGTTCATACGACCGACGGAAAAATCGCCGCGATCGGCGTTCATTTAAAACGATGGGTGACGACACACGGTTTTGCGCTGAATGTAAACACCGATCTGAGTTATTTTGACTGGATAATTGCCTGCGAAGGCGAACCCGTGACTTCGATGGAAAAAATTCTCGGTCGTGAAGTCGATTTTGCGGAAGTCGAAGAAAAGATCGTCAAACATTTTGCCGACATTTTTGAATTTAAGGAAATCGAAGAAGTTCAAAAAGCGATTTCAGCCGAAATATAAAGGCTTTTTTCAAATTTAACTTGAACTCGTGAAGAATTTCTTTTAACCTCTCTAAATCTACAATTTTATTTACTCTTTTTTTGGAGCAATCTTTTTATAAATTATGCGACGTGATACAACTTCGTGGTATAGCCACAATTTGAATATGGAAATGCCGCTCGTGGCTTACGGTCACGCGGGTTATCCGCTTTTGATGTTTCCGACTGCCGCCGCCGATTATCTTGAATACGAAAGATTTCATTTGATCGACGCGATCAAATATTTCATCGAAAACGGCTTGATTCGGGCTTATTCGATCAATTCGGTCAATAAATACAGTCTTTTGAATCGTGAATCGCATCCGAGTTGGAAAGTCGAAATGCTTTCGCGCTACGACAATTACATAATGCAGGAAGTTTTGCCGCTCATCCGCAACGAATGCGGACAAGATGCAAAACCTTTGACGACGGGCGCATCGCTCGGCGCATTGCTCGCGGCAAATACTTATTTCAAACATTCGGATAATTTTCGCGGCACGATCGCAATGAGCGGAAGTTACGATATTTACAGCTATCTCGAAAGTTATTACGACGATAATGTTTATTTCAATAATCCGATGATGTATCTGAAACATTTGAACGACGATTATCATCTGCCGCGCCTGCGCCAAGCCGATGCGATCGTGATCGCGACCGGACAAGGAAACTATGAAGCACCGCAGCGCAGCCGCGATCTGTCGAATTTGTTAAATTCAAAAGGAATTCCGAATTGGCTCGACGTTTGGGGACACGACGTAGCGCACGATTGGGTTTGGTGGCGCAAAATGCTGCCGTATTATCTCGGTAAGTTTGTGCAAGGTTAAGGGCAAGGGATGAAGGATGAGGGATGAAAGAAAAACAATTTCTTTATTAACTTTCAAAATTTGATTCCGAAATTGAATATAGAGGATTAATTTCACTTCTGTTTTTTAGTTTTTCAAAGACAAATCAAGTTCAAAACATAACTTTTATAAAAGAAAAATGAGGGATGAAAAAGATTCAACTTTTTCATCCCTCATTTTTCATCCTTCTGCCCTTAGTTTAACCGTCGCCTTTTTTGCCTTTGCGTTTCGAGCCTTCGGGCTGTTTTTCAGCCGGTGGTTCGGGTTTGCGCGGCGGCGGATTTTCCTGCTTCGGCGGCGGTTTCGGATTGTCATTATTGGTCGGCGGATTCGACGGTTTCGTCGTATCGCCGCCCGTATCGGTCGTCGTCGTGGTCGTATCGGTCGTCGTCGCGCCTGTTGTGCCGCCGCCTGTCTTTGTGCGGCGCGGACTCGGCGTGAAAACAATACCCGTATTGCGTCCGTCTTCGTCGGCTTTTTCGAGTTTTTCCATTTCCTCGCGTTTACGCTGTTCAACCAAAGATTTGATGTCGCTCGGCATCGGCGGTGCATCAGGGAATGTTTCCTTCGGTTTATCTTTCAAAAACGGTGCCATAAACGCGTTGTAATACGGAAGCGCGCCGTGTCCGCCGGTCATTCCCGAACCGAGCGATTCTTTGCGCTCGGGATTTCCCATCCAAACTCCGGTCACATAAGTCGGCGTATAACCGATAAACCAAACGTCGGTGTGATCGTTCACGGTTCCGGTTTTTCCGGCAACTTGGCTGCCGCCGCCCGTTGCACCGGCGGCTGTTCCGCCCGGTCCGGTCACGCCGCGCATCAATTCAACCATCGTCAGTGCGACATATTCGCTCGTTACACGCGAAGAAGTTCCCTGCCATTCTTCGAGCAATGTTCCGTCGCGGCTGTAAACTTTACGAAGCAGATGCGGCTGAACGCGCACACCTTTGTTCGGAAATGATGAATAAGCCGAAGTCATTTCAAGCAAAGATGCTTCGGATGCGCCGAGTGCGGACGGCAAGCTCGGTGCCATCGGGTTCGTGATTCCGAAACGGCGAACCATTTGCGCTCCGGCTTGAATTCCGACCTGATCGAGCAGATGAACGGCAGCGATATTGTATGATTTTGCCAAAGCCGTTTTCATCGGCACGTTTCCGTGGCTCAGGCTTCCGTCGTAATTGTGCGGCGACCAACCGCCGCGCTTGATCGGCGCACCGCTGACAGTCGATTCCGGTGTCATTCCGTCTTCGACCGCTGCCGTGTAGATAAAAGGTTTATAGCATGAACCCGTTTGACGCAATCCTTGCGTGGCATTGTTAAATCTATTGGTGTGATAGTCGTAACCACCGACCATCGAAACGATCTCGCCGGTTTTCGCATTGATCGTTACCATTGCGGCTTGAATTTCGGGAACTTGTGCCAGCGTCACTTCAAGCTTTTTATTATCGTTGTCGGCTTTATCGACCTGAAATTCGGCAAGCATTCCGGGTTTGAATTCCGAAGCCGGTCTTTTACCGCTTCTGCCCATATTTTTCGCAGTTACGGTTGCAGTATATTTGCCGAAACGAACTTCTGCCGTGTCGTTCGATGAATTGGTCTGCATTATCAAACCTTTGATATATTCGCCCGCTTCGTAATCGTCGCCATACCAATCGGCGTGTTTAAATGATTTCAACTTTCCTTGAATTTCTTTCTCCGTCAGCGGTTCGCCGTTCTCATTCGTCAAAGGCTGGTCACTTTCGTCATTCAAAATATTCTGATAATCCGAACGCCAAGATTTTCCGCGATCGTAATTACGCAAACCTTCACGGATAACTTTTGTTGCCAGCTTCTGGGCTTCGACATTGATCGTCGTGTAAACTTTCAAACCGCCCTGCGCGACGCGCGTCGTGTATTTATCTTCGAGATATTTACGAATTTCCTCGACCGGATAATCCCACGCCGTCGATTTCGGCAGCGATTGATAATATGCCGTGTCGGCAAGTTTGATCGGTTTCGCTTTTGCCGCTTCGATCTGCGAATCGGAATATTTATCGGGAAAATATTTACGCATCTGATCGAGCACGATGTCGCGGCGCGTTCGCGCTTTTTCCATATTTCGCGTCGGCGAATATTCGGGCGATTTCGGAATCGCCGCAAGAAGTGCCGCTTCTTCCAAACTCAAATCCTTTAAAGTTTTCCCGAAATACGTTCTCGAACCGGCTTCAAAACCATACGCACCCGCACCCAGAAAAACGTAGTTCATATACATTTCAAGAATTTGCCGTTTGGTGTAAAGCCGTTCGATTTGAAGTGCGACCGCCCATTCGTTTACTTTTCTTGTGATCGTTTGGTCGCGGTAAAGAAATAAATTTTTCGCTAACTGTTGCGTGATCGTCGAAGCGCCTTCCATTTTTCCGGTCGTGATATTTTTAACCACTACGCCCGCGATACGATAGGGATCGACACCGATGTGATTGTAATATCGGTAATCTTCGACCGCGATCAAAGCGTCTTCGACCGTTTGCGGAATGTCCGATTCTTTGATCGGAATCCGCTTTTCGATAGCAAATTCGGCTAAGATCGTTTCGCCGTCGTCTGCGTAGATCGTGGTCACCTGCGGCGGACGATATGTTGCCAAAGCCGAAACTTCCACCGAATAACGCGAATTATTCAAATAATAAGAAGCCAAAACGCCCGTTAAACCGCCGGCAGCCAAAGCCAGCACGAGCGCGGCAAACAGCCAAACTACCTTTCTGAATCCGCCTTTTTTCGGTTCGACCGATTCAACTTCTTTGATACTTATTTCTTTCGCCATATCTTTTTCCAAAAACTCGTTCTGTTAATTCACAAAACGGCGCATTTTAATACTAACTACAAAACCGATTGCGATAAATGTCGATAAAACCGCCGAAAGTCCTGCGCTCATCAGCGGCAGCGGAACGCCGATCACGGGCAAAAAGCCCAAAACCATCCCGACATTCATAAAAATCTGAAAAGCCATTCCGCCGACGATCGCCATAATCACGAGCATTCCGGCGCGGTCATTCGATTCGCGCGCGCCTGCCACGAGCCGCGATAAAAGCAGCGCGTAAGCCAAAAGCAGCGAAATACATCCGATAAATCCGGTGTTTTCCGCCGTCACCGCAAAGATAAAGTCGGTTTGCGGTTCGGGCAGAAATTTCAATTTTGCCTGCGACGTTTCGAGGTCGCCTTTGATTCCCGTTAAGCCGCCTTTGCCGACCGTAATCATTGATTGGATCGTGTGATAAGCATAACCACGCGGATCGGCACTTTCGGGATCGAGAATCACATTGATTCTTTCTTGCTGATAACCTTTGATTTTTCCTGTCTTAACACCGACCCAATATGCCGCCGGAGCCAAAATTATTCCCGCCAAAACCGTGATAACCACATATCTGACCTTTATTCCCGACAAAAACAAAACCGCTGCCAAGATCGGAAAATAAGTCATTGCCTGTCCGGCATCGGGTTCACCCAAGATCAAAACGATCGGTGCGCCGAGAATCGCACAACCGATCAAAAATTCTTTCAGCGTCAAAACGCCCGATTTTTTCGCGCCGAAATATTTCGCCAGCATCAAAATCACGGGAATTTTAACGAATTCCGATGGCTGAAATTGTCCGATGATCGGGAGCCTGAGCCAAGCCGTTTGTCCGTTGATTTTCACGCCGAGACCGGGAATTAAAACGAGCAGCAATAAAAATAATCCGAAGCCGTAAAATACCGGCGCGGCATCGATGATTCTTCGATAATCGCTGAAAGCGACGACTAGAAAAGCAATTATGGCAATTCCTAATCCGAGAATCTGTTTCGACCAATAATTCATATCCGGCGTTGCGTTATAAATTTGCCAAACGCCGAAAAAGACTATGGAAATGGCGATAAAGGTCGTCAACCAATCGAAATCTCTTAAACTGTGCTTTTCTAAAATTGCTGCCATAAAACTCGCTTTTTTATTTTCGATAATAAAGTTTGTAAATTATCGTCCAAACATTATTTTTTTGCCACGTCCTGATTTTCAACAGGCGCACCGCCTTTTTTCGCCAAATATGCCTCGTAAACTCCGCGCGCCGCCGGACCTGCGTTTGCCGCGCCGAAACCGGAATTTTCAATCATTGCAAGAACTGCAATTTCGGGTTTATATGCCGGTGCAAAACTTACAAACCACGCGTGGTCTTTTGCGCCGCCCGAATTCAATTCCGAGTTTTGCGCCGTTCCTGTTTTTCCGGCAATTTCCAGATTCGGCATTCTGACTGACGCCGCCGTTCCGCCTGCATTTACAACGCCCCACATTCCCTTCAAAATAATTTGATTTTGTTCGGGTGTCATTTCGATGATTTTCGGTTCGGGATGCTGAAAACCGAATCCGGGTCTTTCGGGAATAAAAGTCAGATCGCCTTCGTTTCCGATCGCGCCGATGGGTTTGAATTCCTTCAAAAAATGCGGAACATACATTCTTCCTTGAACTCCCATACTTGCGAGCGCACGAATCAGAGAAATCGGTGTCACGACAACCGTATCTTGTCCGATAGAAGCGTAAACGGTGCGAATATCACTCCATTTTCCTTCGCGTTTAAGAATCGAAGGCATCCACGTTTTCGGTGTTTGACTGATTTTTTCATTCGGCAGATCAATGCCCGAACGTTTGTCGAAATCGAAGTTTTCGACCATTTGAATCAATCCTTCGATCTTCATTTTCAGAGCCAAATGGTAATAATATCCGTCGCATGATTTCGTGATCGCCAAGTCGAGCGGCGGTGCGCCGTGACTTCCCATACAGCGCGTAAATTTATTTCCGATCGTAATTCCGCCGCCGCATAAAACGTGCGAATCTTTGACGGTAATTACGCCTTGCTGAAGCCCGGCAACCGATTCGGGAATTTTCCAAGTCGAACCCGGATGATAACGCCCTTGAATTGCGCGGTTATAAAGCGGACGCTGTTCGTCCTGCCAATACGCGGCAATTTGCTTTCTACCTTCGGGTTTCGTGCTGCTTTGGACGAAAATGTTCGGGTCGAACGAAGGCGCGGAAGCCATCGCTAAAATTTCGCCGTTGTTCGGATCGAGTGAAATGACCGTTCCGCGTTTGGTCGATGATTTGGCAAGCGATTCTTCGGCGGCGTGTTGTAAATCGAGATCGATCGTCGTCACTAAATCTTGTCCGGCTTGCGGCGGAACGACTTCGATCTCGTCCTGCACACGACCGCGGCTGTCAACAATAACTTTTCTGTAACCGGGACGACCGCGCAAAAATTCGTCGTAATATTGTTCCAGACCGCCTTTGCCGATAATGTCGCCGGGACGAAAACCTTTCGATTTATATTCTTCACTTTCAAGCTGTTTCGGACTGATCTCGCCGACGTAGCCCAAAACGTGCGCCAGCGTCAGACCGAGCGGATAAACTCTCTGCGGCTGGAGTTCGATGCGAAGTTCAGGATATTCGAGCGTGTGCGATTCGACCCAAGCGATGTCTTGAATGGTTGCGTTTTCCTTCAAGACCATCATTTCGAATTCGGGTTGTTTTTTGATGAAATTCAGACGTTCGACGACGAATTGCGGTTCGAGATTCAAACCTCGCGCATAATCTTCGATGCGGTCGTTGACGTTGATCTTTTTGATCGGTTCGTTTGAAAGCGTGACGTTATAAGTCGAACGCGAATCGACGAGAAGTTTTCCGTTGCGGTCGAGAATCGCGCCGCGCGGTGCGGGAATCGGAATTAAACGAATTCGCTGATTTTCGGCGCGTTCGGAGTAATAATTGCCTTTGACGACCTGCAAATAATAAAGCCGCACGCCGAGAATCGTCAAAAAGATAAACGCCAGAATCTGGATCGTTCCGATTCTCAAACCGAGATTTTGCGAATAATCGTTTAATTTCATTTTTTTAGTAGCGAGTAATGAGAAGAGAGTTGCGAGTAAGACGCTTTCTCTCCACTCATTTACTCGTCACTCTCCACTAATTTCAGGTTCTTTTACCCAAACGAATCGGATTGCGTCTGCGCGTTTGTCTGCGCGATGGAAACATTTCGCGGCGTCGGCTTTTGATCTTGTCCGAGAAAATGTTTTCCAAAAGCAGATAAATTACAGTTCCGGCAATGGTCGTTCCGATCAGCGTATAAGAAATCGTCACGAAGACCTGTGCAAAAGGTTCTTGTCCCAAAAGTCGGTGCAATCCGTAATAAACCAAATCATCAAGTAAACAAGCACCCGCTATGACGGGAATTCTCAATAAAAGGTTGTCTAAATATACACGTCGCGCGATCTCGGAAACTATATATGCAATAAGCGTTTTTGAAAATCCGTTTGCGCCCAAAAGTCCGCCGCTCAAAGCATCGACCGCAATTCCGGCAATCGTACCGAAAACGATCGCGCGAATCGCATTTCTCTGCAAAGCCGCATAAACAACGATAATTAGAGGAAAATCAATATACGCCAACGGCTCCGCCACGTTTCGCAGAGTCCATTGCAGTAATATCGCAATGATGAGTGCAATTGTTATCTTTACTTGTTCCATTTCTGACGATAAACGTCTGTTTCACTTTATAAAGCGATCAATGCTTTTTCTCTTCCGTTCTGACCGCATTCGGCAAAGTTTTTTCGTATTCGGGACGTTGCGGCGGTTCGTAAATCAAAACGCCGACTTCCTGCATCGAATTAAGTTTTCCGCTCGGTAAAACAAAAATCTGGTGCGGCACCGTTGCCGAACCCGAACGAACTTCGACGACTTCGCCGATCTTCAAACCTGCCGGATAAATTCCGTCTTGTCCGGTCGTATAGATTGCGTCGCCCTGTTTTACTTCGACCGAACCCGAAACGTATTTCATTTCGAGAATATCTTTCTTGCTCGTTCCGCTGATTACGCCGAGCGCATTCGTATTGCCGACTTCGCCGATCACTGCACCGAGTTTGGATTTGTTGTATGTAATCAAATCAACTTGTGCCGTTAAAGGACTTACTGCCGTCACACGACCAACCAAACCGCCGTCCGTGACGATCGGCATATTTAATTTTACGCCGTCCAAGCTTCCGCGATTGATAATCGAAGAATCAAACCAAACCGAAGGATCACGCCCAATGATGCGCGCCGTCAAAACTTTATACTGACTTTTTTCTTTAAGTTCGAGAAGACCTTTCAGACGTTCGTTTTCCGCCGAAAGGTCTTCTTTTTGTTTAATTTGAACTTCGAGTTCCTGAACACGTTGTTTCAAAACATCGTTTTCGCTCTGTGCCGAACGCAGATTTGCAAACGAGGTCAAATAACCCGTGACGGCAGAACTCACAGTCGTAACCGGAGATTGGACAAAATCCGCGCCGACCTGCGCCCAAACGCGAATTACGCGCTGACCGGAATTGATCTCACGCGCATCGAATGCCATCAGGATAAAATTGCCCAAAAGCAGAACGATCATTATCCAAGGCGTAATTCGCCATACTTCTTTTTGACTTCTTTCAGCCATACTACTGAGGGCAGAGGGATGAAAGATGAGGGAT
>DAITPE010000162.1:0-10259 GCA_036833775.1 Pyrinomonadaceae bacterium
TTTGGTCGTTGGCGAGATTTTTACGGCGACCAATTTAGAAAGAACCGACGTGAAGGGGAGAGCGCGTCGGTTTTTTCTTTTCTCGAAAGGCGAAAATATTTATTCCGTCGTTTCCTGTTGTTTCCCGCGATTTTCTTGTTTTCTTATAATCCGCAAACCGACAACAACTAATGACAAAGAAAATAATGTGCCGCCGATTATTAAGGGAAGAAAACAAATGCCTTGTTTTTCGTTTTCAGAAGACCTGTCAGGCGGCGGAATGTCAGCGGAAACGATGCTAAAACTCATTAGTAGAATAAAAGCGAACAGCACGATCTTATTTTTCATAAATTTTCTCTTTCAACTGAATTTTGAGCGAATTATATCATCAATCGCTGAAAATTCTTTGACATTTCGCGCAACACAATAAAAAATAGTTTTGGACAACTAAATTGAAAATATAGGAGAATAAACTTCATGACTGCAAAATTAAACCAAGTCATTGCCATTGAAAAAGGCGCAAAAAACAGACTTTACTCTGCGATTACCGAATTACACAAAAACGCTCAAAAAGCCGATCTGTATTACGGTTTCAGCAAAAATTACGAATCGAAAGAAGAAGGCGGCGAGCAATTTCCGCCCGAACAGAAAAAGGTTATGCTTCGTGCGGACGATGTTTTATCGGAAACGAAAAAAATCTTCGCCGAATTTTTAGACATCACCGCGACAAAAGATTTTGCCAATATGCAGGCGAAAGCCGATATTAAAATCGGCGGAAATGTTTTGGTTGCGGATGTTCCCGTTCCGTATCTTTTGTTTTTGGAAAAACAATTGACCGATCTGCGGACTTTTGTTGACAAAATGCCGACTTTGGATGAATCAGACGATTGGCGCAAAGACGAAGCGAGCGGACTTTTCAAAACCGAACCGATCAGAACGCATCGCACGGCGAAAGTTCAGGAACCGATCGTTTTGTATGACGCGACCGAAAAACATCCGGCGCAAACGCAGTTGATTACAAAAGACATCATCGTCGGTTATTGGAATCAGGTCAAACAATCGGGCGCGATCACACGCGGCGAAAAACGTAAAATTCTCGAAAGAGTGGAAGCCGTTTTGAACGCCGTCAAATCTGCGCGTGAAGAAGCAAATTCGATCGAAGCTCCCGACAAAAAGGTCGGCGCAGATTTGCTCGATTACATTTTCGCTTGAGAATAATTTCTGCCTGCGAAATGAACGAAAATAACGAAAATGAAAACTATTAATTTTATCTTTCGTTTCTTTCGTTAATTTCGCAGGCAAAATCTCTTTCTTTCATTCTCAACGGTTGATTGAGAGATTGGCTTCGGTTAATCTTTCAAATGAGCCGTTTGGCTCAACTTGGACAAGCTTAATTTTAAGTTTAAGTTGAAAAAAAGTTTCTTGCAGGTTCGAATCCTGCTCTCCGCACTACAAAAATTTTTCTTACGCGGAGATGGCGGAATTTTGGTAAACGCGCTCGTTTCAGACGAGTGAAGCTGTCAAACTTAATTTATTCCAAGAAGTTGAAAACACTCGGTTTGAATCCATCTCAAGCTGTCAATACAAATTTGTCGCTGTTGCGAGTTCGAATCTCGTCCCGCGCTCCATAAAATTTTTATGCGCGGGTAGCTCAATGGTAGAGCGGCGATACTAAGACCTAAAGATTGACATTAAACGTCGTTGGATTCACAAATGCCGATAGCGATTTAGCTCATTTAGTAGAGCATTCGACCTGAAAAATCGAAGGGTAATCGGTGCAATTCCGATAATCGAAACCAATGGCGGGATGATAGGATACAATCATCTCGCCCTTTTTATTTTTATCTATCAACCAGAAACAAATTCGTCGGCGGTTCGGGAAAATTTACGTCGAGATAGATTTCCGAAAGCAAAATTTCAATATTAAAAGTCGGTGAAAAGATTTTTCCGTCCATTCCGATGGCTTCGCGCTGAATCCATTCGTTTTCGTTTTGTTTGATAAATTGCGTGACGTGCGGCTGATTGGTCGAAATCAGCAAATATTCCGTAAAACTTTCGATCGCTTTGTAATAAGTGAATTTTTCGCCGCGATCGAAAGCTTCGGTCGAAGGCGAAAGAACTTCGATAATCATCTGCGGATTCGTCAAAACGTCCATTCCGCCCATCGTTTCATAAACTCCCTGCCCGCAATAAATCGTCAGATCAGGATAACGATAAGGTGTGTAATGCGGAACTTTTACTTTCAAATTCGAGCCGAAAACCGAGCAGGAACGACCGAGAATCGTTCGCAAATGGAAAATTCCATTAGATACGACTCGTTCGTGTTCGGGACTTGCGCCAGCCATCGACCAAATGTTTCCGTCGAAATATTCGTATTTTTCTTCGGATGTGCGTTCGATCTCGAAATATTCTTCCAAACTGGATTTTTGTTTAGGTAATTCCGTCATTTTTTCACATTGAAAGCATTTTGGCTCTTTTGCCGTTTGCCGTCAACTATGACAAAATATCTCTTTTATAATACTTATCTTTAACATATAGAGGAATAAAAATGGCAGGAAGAAATAAAGTTACAGTCGTCGGCGCGGGAAATGTAGGCGCGACCGCCGCGCATTGGATCGCTGCGAAAGAACTCGCAGACGTTGTTTTGGTTGATATTGTCGAAGGAACACCGCAAGGAAAATCGCTCGATTTGGCGCAAGCCGCTCCGATCGACGGTTTCGACGTAAAGCTCGTCGGCGCAAATTCTTATGAAGCGACCGCCGATTCGGACATCGTCATCATCACCGCCGGACTTCCGCGCAAACCCGGAATGAGCCGCGACGATCTTTTGAAAACGAACGCCGACATCGTCGGTAAAGTGACGGACGAAGTTGCGAAATATTCGCCGAATTCAGTCATCATCGTCGTTTCAAATCCGCTCGACGCGATGACGCAAGTTGCGTATAAACGTTCGGGATTTCCGAAAAACCGCGTGATCGGTATGGCTGGTGTTTTGGATTCGGCGCGTATGCGCTGTTTCTTGGCAGAAGCGTTGGATGCTTCGGTCGAAGACGTGACGGCTTTCGTTCTCGGCGGACACGGCGACACGATGGTTCCCTTGCCGCGTTATTCGACCTGCGCGGGAATTCCCGTCACCGAACTGCTTCCGAAAGAACAGCTCGACGCGATCATCACGCGCACGGCAAACGGCGGCGCGGAAATCGTCGGACTTTTGAAAACGGGTTCGGCTTTTTATGCTCCTTCGCTCGGCGCAGTTGAAATGGCGCAATCGATCTTGAAAGACAAAAAACGTATTCTTCCGTGTGCGGTTTATCTCGAAGGCGAATACGGAATCAATAATCTTTTCGTCGGCGTTCCCGTCAAATTGGGCAAAAACGGTGTCGAACAGATCATCGAAATTTCATTGACCAACGAAGAACGCGCCGCGCTTCACAAATCAGCCGGAGCAGTTCAAGAATTGATCGACGTTCTCGGAATCTAATTTCAATTCAAATTTAATTTTAAGAAGAGAGTTTTCACGAACTCTCTTTTTTATTCGGTCAAATTGATTGATTTTCTGTCAAAAATTTGACCGATTTATTTTTTTGCTATTTATAATAAAAGTTAAGTCTAATGATTTCTTAATTTAGCTTTTGGCACGAATGTTGTAAATATAGTTGCGGCAAACTCTGCCGACGTTTACTTTTTTTAGGAGCTAATTTGAGAGAAATGCACTTCAAGTCTAAATTTTCTCTGTTCAGTAGAACAGTCGCTTCCATACTGCTCTACTCTTTTATTTTCACCAATGTTTTTATGGTGAAATCTTTCGCCGGATCGAATTCCGGTCAGTTTTCAATGCTTGATAAATTCACCACAGATTTATCGCAATTGGCTGAAAGTAACAGACTTCGTGAAAACGGAAATTTCAACAAAGAAGTCAATCGTTTGATTCAGATTTTATCTGATGAAAGCTCTGTTCAGCCGGTTATTTTAGATGAAAAAGGTGAAAATCAGGAAATAGTTGTCGAGCAAATCGCTATTCGTATGGCGAAAGGCGAAGTTCCGGCAAATCTGCGCGGAAAACATTTGCTCCAACTCAATACGAATACGCTTTTTTCCGCTTCGAAATCGTCTGAAGAAATTTCGCGCATTATCGAAACGGTTTTGAATGAAACGCTTCAAACAAAAACCGAAAATATTCTTTTCGTCAATGAATTGACACAATTTATCGGCAATAAACAGATCAACGAATCGCTTAATCAGTCAATTCAAAACGGCAAGCTCCGCATCATCGGCGGCAGTTCGCAAGCGGCTTATTCGGAAAACATCGAACCTGTTGCCGAAGTTTCGGCATTCTTCAAGCCGGTTGTCATCGGCGGAAATTCGGGTTTAGCTGATGAAACAGCAGAAACTGCCGAAAACAGCGAAGGATTTCGCGGCGACAATGTTTCCGCAGATTTGCGCGAAATGATGGCGAACGACACGACCGGAACGAAACGAATTGACGTTATCATTCAAGCAAAAGACGCTGAAAACCCGACGCTCCGCGCGATTATGGCGCAAAATAAAGTTCGTCTGCAAGACCGCATCGGCGACACGAACACATTGGTTGTCAATCTTCCTTTGAGCGCAGTCGAAGTTCTCGCGCAAAGCGGAGTGATCAATCATATTTCGCCCGACCGCAAGCTTGCGCAGCTAGGTCACGTCGAAAATACCACCGGTACAACGGTCGTTCGTCAGCAAGCCGCAACGGCAAACCGTGCGGCATTTACACTGGACGGAACCGGTGTCGGCATTGCCGTTGTAGATTCGGGAATGTTGGTCAGCCACGACACTTTCAAAGGAGCAAACGGTTCAAGTCGTGTCGTTTATAGTCAAAACTTCGTCCCGTCGGAAACCGATGCCGATGATAATTACGGACACGGAACACACGTTGCCGGAATTGCCGCCGGAAGTTCGAACAGCAACAGCGGCGCGTATCGCGGAATCGCTCCGAACGCAAATCTTATTAACTTGAAAGTTCTGGACAGCCAAGGCAGAGGTCAGTCATCATGGCTTCTCAATGCGCTCGATTGGATCAAGCTCAATCACGCGACATACAACATTCGTGTCGTTAATCTGAGTCTTGGCGGTTTAGCCGTTGACAGCTATACGAATGATCCGGTCTGCCGTAAAGTTCAAGAATTGAACGGAATGGGAATTTTGGTTGTCGCTGCGGCTGGCAACGAAGGAAAAAATTCTTTAGGACAAAAATTATACGGCTACATTCATTCACCGGGTAACGACCCCTCGGCTTTAACCGTCGGTGCTTCCAATACAGTAAACACCGACGGTCGCAGCGATGATGCGATGGCGTCATTTAGCTCGCGCGGTCCGACGCGAAGTTTCTACGTTAACACGTTAGGAACCAAAGTTTACGATAACGCCATCAAGCCGGATCTGGTCGCGCCGGGCAACAAGATCGTTTCGGCACGCGCGAAATCGAGTTCTTATCTTGCGGTGAATTATCCGACCTTGTCAGACGGTTTGGTCAATTTGACGAATCCGAACGACAGTATGATGAATATGAGCGGCACATCGATGTCAACTCCGGTCGTCGCAGGCGCAGCCGCCCTGATGTTTCAGATCAACCAAAATCTGACGCCGCAGATGGTCAAAATGATCTTTGAATATACCGCTCAACCCTTGAACGGTTACAGCACTTTGGAACAAGGTGCCGGACAGTTAAACCTCGAAGGTGCGGTTCGTTTGGCGAGAGCCATCAGAACGGACGTAAATTTCAAAGCTTCCGCGACTGCGCCCGGAACGAGTCTTTTACCGACCGGTACCGTATTCCCGACTCCGACCACGACACTTAACGGAACCACGTTTAATTGGTCGCAAGGAATTTTGACGAATCACGGTTACTTAAAAGGACAAACATTGGCGAATACTTTTCACGGTGCTTATAAAGTGAATATGTGGTTTGAAAAAGGCATCGGCACGGCTCTCAACCAATATGTTCTTAACACCAACTTTTCAAATACGCCCTTGATCGCTCTGACATCTAAGATCAACGTCAGTAACGGAACGACTTTGGGTGAAGGTTCGGTGCTTTATAATTACGGCGTTCTGATAAGTGACGGCGTTCTGATAAGTGACGGCGTTCTGATAAGTGACGGCGTTTTATTCAGCGACGGTGTTTTGATTAGCGACGGTGTTTTGATCAGCGACGGTGTTTTGATCAGCGACAGCATTAGAGCAAATTCAGCAGTCTTTGGTGATAACTAAAAATTAGGAGAAATTGGAGGAAAATCACATGAGATTGCAAATCGCTAACAATACACGACCTGAAAATGTTTATAAAAACTTTGCGCCGGTAGTTGTTCCCGATTTAAGCCGCTTGCAGATTTTGTCAGAATTCGACAAAGCAGAAGTTCTCGAATTTCTTGCTCAGCGTCCGGTTCACACAGTCGTAATGACGAGTATGATCCACGACAACGGCATCGAAAATGTTCAAAATCGCGGCAAGTTCTTCGGTTATCGAAACAAAGCCGGAAAGCTCGAAGGAGTTGCTTTGATCGGTCATACGACTTTGGTCGAAGTTTGTTCGGATGAAGCATTAAAAGCTTTGGCATTCTGCGCGAGAGAATCGGAAACGCCGATTCACGTAATGATGTCGGACGGAGATTCGATCGAATCGTTCTGGAAACTTTATTCGGGAGAAACAAAACAACCGCGTCTGGTTTGTTCGGAAAGACTTTTCGAGATCAGCTTTCCCTTGATGGTTCGCGACCACGTTGCCGGATTAAGACTTGCAACCGAAGCGGAATTGATGCCGATCGCCGAAGCACACGCCGAAGTTGCGTTTGAAGAAAGCGGTGTCGATCCTTTGGTCAAAGACCGCGAAGGTTTCTTAAAACGCGTGACACGCCGTATCAATCAAGACAGAGTTTGGGTTTTGTTCGATAATGACGGAAAGCTCGTTTTCAAAGCCGATGTCGTCGCCGAAACGCCGGAAGTAAAATATCTCGAAGGTATTTACGTTCATCCTGAATATCGCGGCAGAGGAATCGGCGCTGATTGTCTTTCGCAATTGAGCCGAACCTTGCTCGAAGAAGTTCAATACGTTTGCCTTTTAAGCAATGAGGAATTTCAGAACGCGCACCGCACGTATCTGAAAGCGGGATTTAAATCGCAAGATTCGTGCGTCACGATTTTCGTGTAGCCCGAACAGATTGTGAAAAAAGGTATGGACAAAAAACTTATTTTACCGCATAATGTTTGTGGGTTAATTAAGTTCTTTGTTCATACCTTTTAACTATCCTTAAGCCCCGTATTCGACTTCCATAAAAATTCGTTTAGAAAATACAACTTATGAAACTTTTCTAAAGACCGGCTCCCAGTCCGTTTTTTTGATTTACAACGGAAAGGGATTTGGAAATAACTTTACCCTAATGACAAAGCAGGCTCTACTCAAAAGTTATATGCTGGCGGTGATCGCATCAGGATTCGTCTGTGTTGCGTTTATGTTCGCCAAATTGCCTTTTGAAAAGATCGACCTGCAATTTGTGTTTTTAGCCGTTTTTACGATCGGTCTCGGCTCACGCATCACGATCGAAATACCCCGCTTCAAATCGCACATTTCCGTTTCTGACACCTTTATTTTCATTGCGCTGATTCTTTACGGCGGCGAATTTGCCGTAGTTTTGGCGGCGGTCGAAGCTTTTTGTTCGGCGTGGCGTTTCTGCAATAAAAAGATCACCGTCTTTTTCAATATGGGCGCAATGGCGCTTTCGACCTCGCTCGTCGTTTTGGCACTCAATCTTTTCGGCATCGACACGCGAGAAGAGCTTCACGGCGTTACCGTCAAAGATTTCGCGATGACGATGTCGGTTCTCGTATTGGTGCAGTTTTTCGCCAATTCGGGAATCGCTTCCGTTTACGGCGCAATGAGTTCGGGCAAGGCTTGGTGGGAAACTTGGAAAACTCATTATCTCTGGACATTCGTTACTTATCTGATCGGTGCGCTCGCGGCAGGTTTTCTCGTCAAGCTCGTCGATATGGTCGGATTTCCCGTTCTGTTTGCGACGGTTCCGGTCATTCTGTTCGTTTATCTGACGTATCGGATGTATCTGAAAAACGTCGAAATGTCGCTTTCGCAAGCCGAACAAGCCGAACAACACGCCGAAATCCTGCAAGCGCAATCGATCGCTTTGCGCGAATCCGAAGAACGCTTTCGCAGTGCTTTTAACTACGCGCCGATCGGTATTGCGCTCGTTTCGCCGATGGGCAATTGGCTGAAAGTGAACCGTGCACTTTGCGAAATCTTAGGCTACACAGAAGACGAATTTTTGGCGACGGATTTTCAATCGATGATTTCGCCCGACGATCTCGGAAACACGCTCATCAAGATCAACGAACTGCTTTCAGGCAAGATTCCGACCTGCCAGATGGAACAGCGTTATATCAATAAACAAGGCGAAACGGTTTGGGCTTGGTGGAGCGTGTCGAGCACCGGCGACGTAAAATCCGAGCAGCCTAATCTGATCTTCCAGATTCAGGATATTACCGACAAAAAACACGCCGAAGACAAACTGCAATACGACGCGACGCACGATGTTTTGACGGGATTGCCGAACCGCAAATTCTTTATGACGCGGCTTTCGGCTGCGCTCGAAAAATCGCAGCACGATCAATATCACAAGGTCAGCGTTCTGTTTATCGACCTCGACCGCTTCAAGATCGTCAACGACAGTCTCGGACACTTGATCGGCGACGAACTTCTGATCGGGATCGCCGAACGTCTGCGCGATTGTGTGCGCCCGTCGGACACGGTTGCGCGGCTCGGCGGCGACGAATTTACGGTTTTGGTCGAAGGTCATTACGAAAACAAAGAAGTCGTCCGCATTGCCGAACGCGTGCAGGAAAAATTCTCGATTCCCTTCGACCTGAGCGGTCACGAAGTTTACAGTTCGGCAAGTATCGGAATTCTGCACGCGACCGAAAATCACCTGACTTCCGAAGATATGATGCGCGATGCCGATACGGCAATGTATCAGGCGAAACGCGCCGGAAAAGCGCGTCACGAAGTTTTCGACGAAGATATGCACAAGGCGGCAAAGGAAACTTTGAAGCTCGAAACCGATTTGCGCCGCGCCGTCGAAAAGAACGAATTTACCGTTCATTATCAGCCGATCTACTCGCTGATTACCGGAAATGTCGAGGGTTTCGAAGCACTTGCGCGTTGGGAACATCCGGTTTTGGGCAGTGTTTCGCCCGCGAAATTCGTTCCGCTTGCCGAAGAGATCGGCATCATCAACGCTTTGGGCGAGCAGATTTTGCGAAAAGCCTGCACCGAAATGGCGGCATTGCGGCGCGAATCGCCGTCGATGATCACTTTGGTTTTAAACGTAAATCTTTCGTGCAAACAGTTTGCTTATCCGAACCTCGTCCAAAAAATAGAAAATATTTTGCACGAAACGGGTTTTCCGCCGACGAAATTAAAATTAGAGATCACCGAATCGGTCTTTTTCGATTACCGCGAACAAGCGATCTCGATGCTCAATCAGCTTCGTGCGCTCGGCATCGAAATAAACATCGACGATTTCGGCACGGGTTATTCCAACTTGAGCTACTTGATGCAATTGCCTATCTCGACCTTAAAGATCGACCGTTCGTTCATCAGCCCGATCCAAAAGAACGGCAACAACATCGAGATCGTGCAGACGATCGTAATGATGGCGCGAAACCTCGGATTGCGCGTGATCGCCGAAGGCGTCGAAACCGAAGCCCAGCTCGAACAGCTCAAAAAACTGAAATGCGAAGGCGCACAAGGTCATCTTTTCTCGAAACCGCTTTCCTTCGATGAAGTCCAGCATTTCCTCAACGAAAACGGCATTCTCGACATTCCCGACACAAGCTTCAAAGACATTTCCATCGTTTCGACCATCCAGTAAACCCGCCAAAAACGACCAGCCGCAATTCTTAACATTCATCCATAAAACCATATCAACGGGTTAATCCAAGATAAACCGCCGTCCAAAATCAGTTGTGTTTGAAACTTGAAGCGCGTCAAATTGGAGCGCAGGCATCTCTGCCTGCCCGCCGTTTAAGGCTTTGCGCCGAACGGCGTTGCGTTTAGCGATTCAAACTTCAAATTAACCAACGGCGAGTGAGAGTTCTTGCTCCGGCGCGAACTCTCAAAGCAGGCAGAGATGCCTGCGCTCCGACTATTCACTTATAATTTATCACGGCTGCTTATTTACGAATTTTGAACACAAATTACCAATCGTTTTTTCTGCTCAACTTCAATATTTGCG
>DAITPE010000163.1:0-10235 GCA_036833775.1 Pyrinomonadaceae bacterium
TATTAATCTGCGTCTGCCAAAAAGTGAACGTTCGAGCCTTGCCGATTTACAACAAATCAAAGTTATCGGACAGCAGGGAAATCTTGTTCCAGTCAGCGAACTCGTCGAAGTTCAGGAAGTGAAATCCGATAAATCCATTTATCACAAAAACTTAATGCCCGTCGTTTATGTGACGGCAGACGTAGCCGGAGCGGTCGAGAGTCCGGTTTACGCAATTCTCGGATTGAACGACAAGATTGCTGAAATGAAATTGCCCGAAGGCTACGAACTCGAAAGATATGTCGCCACACAGCCGTTTTTAACCAACAAATACGCAATGAAATGGGACGGCGAATGGCATATAACTTATGAAGTTTTCCGTGATATGGGGATTGCGTTCGCGGCGGTGATGGTCTTGATTTACATTTTGGTCGTCGGTTGGTTTCAATCCTTCAAAACTCCGCTCACGATCATGGCGGCGATTCCATTTTCGCTCGTCGGAATTTTGCCCGCACACGCTCTGATGGGAGCATTTTTTACCGCAACTTCGATGATCGGTTTCATCGCCGGAGCGGGAATTGTCGTGCGAAATTCAATTATTCTGGTTGATTTTGTCGAACTCCGAATGCAGCACGGAATGTCGCTCGTTGACGCGGTTGTTGACGCGGGCGCAGTTCGTTTTCGCCCGATGTTATTGACCGCGGCGGCGGTGATTGTCGGTTCTGCGGTGATGCTTGCCGATCCGATTTTTCAAGGGTTAGCAATATCTCTAATGGCTGGTGAAGTTGCAAGCTTACTACTTTCGAGAATGGCTGTTCCGGTTCTTTTTTTCTTGAGCGAGCGCAAAAAACATCCCGAAACTGTTGTTAAATATACAGAAAGAACAGTACTCGTACCGATCGATTTTAGTCCGCAATCGGCAATTGCTTTAAAGTTTGCGGAAAAAATCGCTATTATTTTCGGTGCAAAATTGAAAGTTTTGAACGTCCGCGAACCTGATTTGCCGCCGTATTTTACCGAATCTCAGCTTGAAGAAATCGCGGCGGAAGAAAAGCAGATCGAGGACGAAAATTTATTGCAAATCAAAGGTTTTGTAAAAGATTCGTTAAAAAACTCGCTTGAATTCGATGTCTTATTTGTTGAAGATTTGCCTGTTTCCGCGATTTTGGAAGAATCTTCAAAAGACGAGACTTTGTTAATCGCGCTTGGCACGAAAGGACGCGGCGGAATCGAAAAAATTCGCTTCGGTTCGGTTGCCGAAAGTGTTTTGAGAGAAACGAAAACAAAAGTTTTGATGGTTAATTCAAAAGTTGAAATTACCGAAAATGTCGAAATAAAACGGATTATTTGCCCGGTCGATCTATCGCTCGAATCTGAAAAAGCTTTGAAATTTGCGTCAGAACTTGCGAATCGATTTGATGCCGAGCTTTCCGTGATTCAAGTTTTGACAAAACCAAACGTGCACGAAAATGTTCGGCTTTGTGATTGGATTTCCGAGGAAACGAAGAAAAACTGTAAACTGCGTGATGTTGTCAAACACGGCGATTTTATCGAAAAAGTTTTTGAAGAAGTCGAAAAGCAGAAAGCGGATTTGATAATTATCGGCGTAAAACACGGCTTTTTCAGCGATAAAACTCTCGGAGAAAATGCGATTACGCTCATAAATGAAGCACGTTGTCCGGTAATCTCAATTTTTGAAAACTAACTCTCTTCAAAACGAAAAAAAGAAGGAATTTGTAAATGATTCTTACAAATTCCTTCTTTTTTTCGTTGAAATCAAAAAAAGTTGAAAAAAAATGTCGGTGTTTTTCACAAAACGTCGCGTTAATAGATAGAGGCGAAAAAATTTCGTCCGATTTGGCTGAAAAAATTTAAGGATTCGATAAATCTGTGGTTTTTTTGCGTGATCATCATACCGACATCGAAGAATTGCGAACGGAATTTAATAATAAATTCAACATCTGCGAAAGCGGCGTTGGCATTGGCGCACAGTTTTGGGTGTATATTTCCGAAGAAAACGATACGTCTGAAGTTGTAAAGGATTGGCAAGTTACGATTCGCCACCATTATGAAAATTGGAACGGAACGATCACTGCGGAAAAACCACGTCAGATTTTGCAAACGCCGAATTTATCGGGAATCTTTCACGTATCGGTGAAGGCAAAACTCGGCGAAGAAATTGAAATGCGTGAGATCGAACCGCAGAACGGAAGTAATCGAAACATCGGCTGTAATTCAAATTATGCGGCGATGATCGGCATCGAAGTTTCGCCGAGCGGTAAAGAAGCTCGTTATTGGACGATTTGGGATGCCGTGAATATGTCCGAAGAAGAAGAATAGTTTAGGCGAGTAACCTCATTTTTGGAAGGTTCGGCGGGAAAATCGGGCAGATTTCGAGCCTTCCAAAAAAAAAATCAAAAAAAGTTGAAAAAAAATGTCGGTGTTTTACTCAAAACGTCGCGTTAATAAATAGAGGCAATTTTTTTTCGGCAAAAAGCCGAAACGGATAGCAGCAATTGGAATGACAGAAAATTGAAACAAAGAGCATTAAATCAATGATTATTATTTTCGACTAAAGTAAAGCAAAGCAAAATTTGGAAGTAAATCGTAAAGATTGCCCCCTGAAACGTATTTCAAAAAAAATTTGCTTTACTTGAATACCCAACCCCCCGGAGCGGCTTTAGATTTGAAATTAAAGAGGCTTTTAATTTGAAACTGAAGCCGCTTACACCGAAATAAATATTAATCAGATTCAATGAGTTTAAGCAAAAGATTTTTTATATATAAATTGCCAAAAATCAAACTCTCAAAATATCCTCATTCCAATTGCTGCTAATCCTCACCACTAATTTCTAAGTTGGTGATAGATGGAGATTTATGGAATTAGCTGAAAGAAACATTTTGACATTGTTTTTCGATTGCTGTAATCTCACTTTAAAACGCACAAACTCCCGACGTTTTAATTATCATTCGATGTCTCCCGATCCGAATTCAGCAGAGAAATTGCTTGAAAACCGTTCTGACGAAGACGGAAACCGCGACACTTTGGACGCGTTGATGCCCTATGTTTACGAAGAATTACATCGGCAAGCCCACCGTTATCTGCGTCAGGAACGCTCGAATCACACACTCCAAACCACCGCCTTAATCAACGAAGTTTATATGCGGCTTGCCGTTCAAAACGATGCGCGTTGGCAAAACCGCGCTCAGTTTTTCGGTGTTGCCGCCAATATGATGCGACGAATCTTGGTGGATTACGCGAAATCCAGACATCGTTTAAAACGCGGTGCCGGTGAAGAAGATTTACCGATCGAAGAAGCTTTGACGATCGCTGTCGATACGCAGGACAACCAGAGAAATATCGATCTGATTCTTCTCGACAATGCATTGACACGGCTTGCGGAATTTGATGAAAGGCAAGCAAAGATCGTCGAACTGAGATATTTCAGCGGATTGACGGTTCCTGAAACTGCGGAAGTATTGAATCTTAATGAGAGAACGATTAATCGTGAGTGGAAAATTGCCAAAGCGTGGCTTAGACGCGAAATAATTTCCGAAAGAAGTTGAGCGATAAATACTGGGAAAATATCAAAGACCTGTTCAGCGAAGCGATCGAAAAACCGCCCGCCGAGCGTAATTCATTTCTCGAACTAAGGTGTTCGGATGACGAAATGCGCGAAGAAGTCAGACAGCTTTTAAAGTCGTATGAAGAAGACGACGAATTTATGGAAAAAGCTGCTGTCGGCGAAGTTGCGGACATCATCGTAACCGAACAGGAAAAGAATCTTTTCGATGAACCGGTCGGTCGATATGAAATAAAATCTTTGCTCGGCGAAGGCGGAATGGGCAAAGTTTATCTGGCAAAAGATACTCAGCTCGAACGGCTTGCCGCCATTAAAATCCTTTCGCCTTATTATTCCGACGACGAACACCGGATCAAACGCTTTTTTCAGGAAGCCAAATCCGCTTCGGCATTAAATCATCCGAATATACTGACGATTTACGAGATCGGAGGTTTTAAAGAAACTTATTTTATAGCTGCCGAATACGTCAAAGGCGAAACCCTGCGCCAACGTCAAAACCGCAAACGGCTTTCCATTTCAGAAATAATCAAAGTTTCCAAACAAGTCGTCTCCGCGCTCAAAGCCGCGCACGAAGCAAACATCGTTCATCGTGACATCAAGCCGGAAAACATAATGATCCGCGCCGACGGTTTGGTAAAAATTCTCGATTTTGGTTTGGCAAAACTGATTGCCGACAAACAAAACGAGTTGGATTCAAAAATCGCAAATATTAATCAGGTAAATACTGCGCCGCGTGTTGTTCTCGGAACGGTCGCATATATGTCGCCCGAGCAAGCGCGCGGAAAAAAAACCGATTTTCGCACCGATATTTGGAGCTACGGCGTTTGTTTATATGAGTTGATTGCAGGATTTTCGCCGTTCAAGGGCGAAACAATGAACGATCAGATCGCCGAGATTTTGACAAGTGAACCGCCGCCGTTAGATTCTGAAACTCCTTACGATTTACTTCGAATCATCAATAAATGTTTAAAGAAAAACGCCGATGAGCGTTATCAAAATGCGGATGAATTGCTCGAAGAATTAAAGATTTATGAAAGCTCTTTCAAAGGAAACGAGCAAACTGAAAAAATAACTTCTTACACAGAAGTTCAGCCGACGAGCGGAAATCGTTTCAAAACGGTATTTACTCAATTAACCGCGCCGATCATGGCAAAGGGAATCGGCAGAGCGGCGTTTGTTTCGGTTTTGGGAATGGTTCTGTTTTTAGCCGCTTTCGGCGTTTACAGTTTTAAGACTAATTCAGTTTACAAACCGAATCCCGAGGCAGTTCGCTGGTATCGGGAAGCAAGCGAAGCAGCGCGCAACGGAAATGATTTCAAAGCGCAAAAACTTCTCGAACAAGCCGTAAATATTGACGCGAAATATCTTCCAGCACAGGCAAAACTCGCCGAAATCTGGTTTAACCGCGATTACGAAGACAAAGCCGCGCAGACGATGCTGAAAGTCACGGAGCAGATTCCGCAACTCAAAGGTTTGTCGGAAAACGAAGAGATTTATTTACAAGCCGTCACCGCAACAGTTCGCCGCGATTATCAAGCCGCACTCGAAAGTTATCGAAAAATCTCCGATCGAACACCTGAAAATGAAAAAACCACCGTGCTTTTCGATGTCGGCAAAGCATTTGAAAAACTCGAAGATTCAAAAAATGCGGCTCAAATTTTTGAAGAAGTCATCCGCCGCGATCCGCAATTTGCCGCCGCTTATTTGCGGTTGGGTTTAATTTATTGGTTTGACGATCAGCGCGAAAAATCGTTGGAAGCTCTGCAAAAAGCCGAATCGATTTATTCCGCTCGAAGCGATTACGACGGTTTGTGCTCGCATTTTTATTTGAAGGGAAGTTTATACGGCTATAATAACGAGTTTCCCGAAGCCGAAAAATATTTAAACAAAGCTTTGGAATTATCGAAGGCAACGAATAATTTCGGACTAGAAATCAGAACGATCTTAGCGATCGGAGGTGTTGAATTTTCAAAAGGCGAAAATGCTAAAGGCGAAAAAACGATTAAAGAAGGGTTAAGTCTGGCGCAAACCGAAAATCTCGAATATTTTGCAGTGACCGGATTGATCGATCTGGGAACGGTTTATCTGAATCAATCTAAATTTTCAGACGCAGAAACAAATTTTCAACAAGCATTGACACTTGCCCGTGCTAACGGCAGTAAACTGATCGAAGCTCAGGCTTTGGCAATGCTTGGCAAACTGGAACTCGATCGCGATAAACCGAATAAAGCAATCTTGTATTTACAGCCTGCTTTGAGTTTTTTTTCGGAAAGTAATAATAAACCTCAAGAGTCTGCCTGTTTGTTAAACTTAAGTATTGCCCAAATTTTTATGGGCAAATATGACGAAAGTATCGAAAAATTAACGCAAATCAGACAAAAGGCAATTGAAACCGACGATAAGTTATTTCTTGCAGTTTCCGAAGATAATATTGGATTAAATCATTTTTATAAGGGAAACTATAAAGAAGCTTTGATACATTTTAAAAAAGGTATCGAGCTTTACGATGATCAAAGTTTGACGCAGGAATCAGGTCTCAGTCATGCAATTATTTCTCAGCCATTGATCGAACTCGGAAAGTTTGATGAAGCAAAAAATCATTTACGAATAAGTGAAAAATCCATCGAAAAAAGCAACGATAAGGAACTTTTAAATAATATAAATTTATTAAAGTCTCAGATTTTTCTATACGAAAACAATTTTCAGGAAACGATAAATTTTGCACAAAATTCAATTAAATTCAGCCAAAATCCAAAAACTGAAAATTTAATTTATTCAAATTTAAATTGTTCCCTTGCAGAACTTCGACGTGATAATATATCAAAAGCCGATGAATATTTTTCAAAGGCAAAGGAATCTTTACAAGATTCTGAAAATCCAAAAACTTCAGCCGATCTGAAAATGGTCGAAGCTGAAATTCTCCTAAAGAAAGGCTTGCCGAATGAAGCATTAAATTCAGTTTCCGAGGCGCAAGAGTTTTTCGCATCCGCAAATAATAAACCTGCTTTATGGCGCGCGGTTTCTCTGTCTTTATTGGCTTCCGCGTTGCTAAAGGACACGCAAAAAATTTCGGAATTAAAAACCGAATCCGCAAATCTTTTCATTTCTCTGAAAGAACTTTTCGGGAATGAAAACTTTCAACAATTTCGTTTGAGAAAGGATGTTCAGGCATTGATTTCTCAAACCGACAAGATCAAAGACTAAAAATCTTTGAAAATCCAATCAATTAAGGAGAAATATATGAGTTACCAAGAAAATATCAATGAATTACAAAATGAAAATACATTTACCTTAGCCAATACTGTAAGTGTAAAGACAAAGCCTAAATTAGGCAGCGACAGTGAAGACACAGGTGAAGATTATTACATCGAAATAAATCTGCCCTCGGCTTTGGCAACTGTGCTGAACGGATCGGGACTTGAATGGACTTTGAGCGAAATCTATACTTCCAGCTCGATACAAGAAATGGTCGTATTGGATGGCGATGTTCAATCGCAAAGTTTCAACCAGACCGATCTGAATATGGCAACTTATTCCAACCCGAAACGGGTCGAAATTTATACTGAAACAGATTCATCGGCTTCACCTTATTTAGTGTTTCAGGAAGTTGTCAGCAATGGAATTCAAGGTTGGCAAATATATGCACCTGTCCCGTTTAATATTACTTATACGACAGGCGGAAAAAATACTTGGACCACGGCAACTTCGACTGAATTAGTAAGCGTTCAGCAAGTGAAAGTTTATGACAATTGCATCTCCAATATTCAAAATCCGCCGCCGCCGGGAAGTGTTGCGATGTTTGATATGACCGCGCAAAATATTATCGGCGAAGTCGATCTACAAAGCTGAACGAACACAGGCGGGAAGATTCAAAATCTATTTGAAACTGTCATTGTTTCACGGCTTTTCTAAAAATATTTCAAATTCGCATCATTTAAGATTCGGATTCGTCAAAACTTTTTGAAAAACGGCTGCTATTCCGCCCATAATGACTGCATCAGAACCGAATTTCGCGATCACGATTTTCGTATTTTCCAATGCCCACGAAAGCGTTCTTTGTGAAAGCTCTTCGTAGGTTTTCGGGATAATAAATTCGCTTCCTGCACTCAATTCGCCGCCTAAAACGATCAGGCTCGGATTGAAAATATTGAGCAGAGAAGCGAGACCGATTCCAAGGTTTCTTCCAATTTTTTCAAAAGAATTTTTTGCGATTTTGTTGCCGTTTCGGGCAGATTCAACCGCAGATTCAACCGCGATCTTTTCGATCTCAGAAAATTTCGCGGTTATTTTTGCGTCTGAATTGGTTTCGAGTTGTTCTTTTATGTGACGATGTAATGCCGAAATACTGACTTCGGTTTCAAAACAACCGCGATTTCCGCAACGGCATTCGATCCCGTCGGGATAAAGTGTCAAATGTCCGAATTCTCCGGCAATACCACGCGCGCCGCCAAACATTTTTCCGCCGATCACGATTCCGCCGCCCAAACCTTTCCCGATACTTAAATATAAAACTTCGCCTTTTCCTTCAGCCGCACCGAAAAATTGTTCGCCGAGAGCTGCAAAATTCGCTTCGTTTTCAATCAAAATTTCGGTATCAAATTCATTTTGAAACATCTCGAGCAAATTCAGATCGCGCCAGCCTGAATTCGGCGCAAACAGCAAAATGCCTTTTTCTCTATCGATCAAACCGTGTACACAAACAGCAATGCCGAGCAATTTACTGTCTGTTTCGATAAATGAAATCGCTTCTTTAATTACTGCAAATATTCTATTTAAGCTATTCTTTTGATCTTCGATATTTAGATTTTCGCGGTGTCGGGAAATTATTTTTGCCGAAAAATCAGCACAAACCACATAAAAAAAATCCGCGCCGATCTCGACGCTGACGGTGAAACCGAAATTCGGTTCGATGCCGAGTAAAACGGGACTTCTTCCTGCGCCGGACAATTTTTCAGTTCCGATCTCGTAAATGAATTTCTTTTTTAGAAGTTCTTCCACTAAACTCGAGACCGTTGCTTTGTTCAATCCGGTCAAACGCGCCAGTTCAACGCGGGAAATCGGCGATCTTTCATACAAATAATGCATTATTCCCGTTAAATTCTGCTGACGTAAAAAGCCGTGATTGCCTGTTTGAAATTTCGACATATTAATTCAAATCAAATTCTTTTTGAAATTAACACATATTTAGTTGACAAAACAAACTAATTCGTAATAAATTGCTTTTTATCTCTTTGCAAAAAGAAACTGTCGAAGAATAATAAAGTAATTAAAAGCCTTAAAATATTTGATTTTTATCTTATTCAAATATTTAGTTGAAACAATAAACTAATTATCATGAAATTTCTCGGAATAGACATCGGAACAGGCGGTTCGCGTGCAGTCGTGATCGATGAAAACGGTAAACTGATAGCTTCCGCAACCGCCATTCACGAAGATTTTGCATCGCCCGAAATCGGTTGGGCGGAACAAAATCCCGATGATTGGTGGCGAGCTTGTGTTGAAGCAATCAGGGAAATTTTGCAGACGGTTTCGGCAGATGAAATTTCCGCGATCGGATTTTCGGGACAAATGCACGGTTCGGTTTTTCTTGACGAAGCCGACACAGTTATTCGTCCTGCGCTCTTGTGGTGCGATCAGCGAACCGAAAAACAGTGTCATGAAATCACCGAAAAAATCGGTGCGGAAAGATTGATCGAACTTGTTTCAAATCCTGCTGTAACGGGTTTTACATTTCCGAAAGTTCTGTGGCTGAGAGAAAAAGAACCTGAAAATTTCGCAAAATTGTGTTCGATTTTGCTGCCGAAAGATTATATTCGTTTCAAGCTTTCGGGCGATAAAGCAAGTGATGTTGCCGATTCTTCGGGAACGCTTTTGTTCGACGTGCAAAACCGTAAATGGTCTGATGAAATGCTTTCGGCGTTTGAAATAGGCGAAAATTTATTGCCGAAAGTTTATGAATCAATCGAAGTTACGGGAATAGTTTCTGAAAAAGCCGCCGCCCAAACGGGATTGAAAGCGGGAACTTTGCTGGTCGCAGGCGCAGGTGACAATGCCGCCGGAGCGATCGGAATGGGAATTACCGAAGCCGGAAAAACAAGCGCGACGATCGGAACTTCAGGCGTGATTTTCGCCGTAACCGATGCGCCAAAATTGGATTTAAAAGGCAGAATTCACACGCTTTGCCACGCGATTCCTAATCGATGGCATAATACAGGCGTGACGCTTGCCGCTGGACTTTCGTTCAAATGGTTTCGTGAAAATTTCGGTGACGGAAAATCTTACGATGAATTAGTCAACGAAGCCGCGAAAATTTCGAGCGGTTCTGACGGCGCAATTTGGCTGCCGTATTTGATGGGCGAACGCGCTCCGTATCTCGATCCAAACGCTCGCGCCGCGTTTGTCGGTTTGACGGCTAGCCATACGAAAGCGCATTTGACTCGTTCAGTTTTAGAAGGAGTTGCATTTTCATTGCGTGATTCACTCGAAATTTTCAAAGAATCAGGCGCGGAAATTTCGTCTGTTCGGCTCGGCGGTGGCGGCGCGAAATCAAAACTTTGGCGGCAGATTCAAGCCGATGTTTACAACAAAAACGTCGAAATTATCGAAGCGGACGAAGGCGCGGCTTTCGGTGCGGCGATTCTTGCCGGAGTCGGCGCGGGCGCGTGGAATTCG
>DAITPE010000164.1:0-10193 GCA_036833775.1 Pyrinomonadaceae bacterium
CGGAATAAAAACATTGTCGCCGACCGTGACGGTCACGCCGTATTTTTCATTGCGGTAAGCGCGGTATTTGAACATCGGCGAAAGAATCGTGTCGTCTTCACCGGGCTGAACATTGCCGAGCATCGTCACGCCGACTTCGAAATCGCGCGTCACGCCGTAAGCAACACGCGGCAAAAAAGTCGAAAAGCGACGGTTTTCGCCATTATTATTCGGTTTGAAAAGCGAACCGAGTTCGACGTATTTTTCGCCCTTTGTAAGAGTTTCGGTTGAGAGAACATTAAATTGTGCATTTCCCGAAACGGTCAGAAAAGCGGTTAACAAGATTGCTATGAAAGCAAATTTAAATACATTAAAGGGAGAGTATTTTTTCATTTTTGCCTCATTAATTAGCAGCTAATGCCGCCGCTACGTTATGCATTTCAACGGTTTCTTTTGCCGTTAAAATGCAGTCAATGTCCAAAAGCAAACGAACGCGACCGTTCGTATTGCCGATGCCGAGCAAATAATCGGTGCTGACTTCCGTGCCGAACGAAGGAACGTCTTCGATCTCGGCTGATGAAATGTCCAAAACTTCCGAAACTTTGTCCACGATGACGCCGATTTCCAAGCCCGAAGTCTGGACGACGATGATGCAGGTTTCGGCGGTTTCTTCGCGTTCTTCCATTCCGAATTTACTGCGAAGATCGGTCACGGGAATTATCTTTCCGCGAAGATTGATCACGCCGCGCATATATTCCGGCGTGCGCGGAACGCGTGTGATCGGCAAAAGTCCGATGATTTCCTGCACCTTCAAAATTTCGATTCCGTATTCTTCCTGTTTGAGAAAAAAGCTGAGAAATTTTCCGGCGTGGCGGTTTTTGGCTGATGTTTTTTCGGCGGTTGCCGTTTTTTCTTGTGTCATTTGTAAATCTCCTAAAAATTTATGCTGCTTGCTGAATTAAGTCTTCCTTGCGATCGATCGCGCTCATATTCTGACGCGCCAATGCGACAATTTCAGCCGTGTCGAGAATTAATCCGACACAGCCGTCGCCTAAAATTGCGCCGCCCGAAACGCCGTTGATTTTTCCGATTCCCTGACCGAGCGTTTTCGTCACGACTTGCTGTTGTCCGAGAAGTTCGTCAACCAGCAACGCGCAACGTCTTCTGCCGTCGGCAACGATCATCAATAAACCTTTGGTCGGGTCTTCGATCGCGTTTTGCACGTCGAAAAGTTGGTGAACGCGGAAGATCGGCATCAATTCGCCGCGCAGACTGACGAGTTCGCCTTTTCCGGTCACGCTCGAAAGCATTTTCTGATTCGGCTGAAAACTCATCTGAATATTGACGGTCGGAACGATGTATTTTTCATCGCCGACGCGAATCAGCATTCCGTCCGTGATGGCGAGCGTCAAAGGCAGACGGATCGTAAAGATCGAACCTTTTCCTTTTTCTGAATTTATCTCGATGCGTCCGCGCATCGCTTCGATATTTCGGCGCACAACGTCCATTCCGACGCCGCGACCGGAAACGTCCGTGAGCGTTTCGGCGGTTGAAAATCCGGGTGCGAAAATGAGTTTGAAAATCTCGCTTTCGCTCATTCCTTTATCCGATTCGATCAGATTTTTGGCAATCGCTTTGGCAACCAATTTTTCCGCGTCCAAACCTGCGCCGTCGTCGGTTAATTCAACGACGACATCGCCGCCCGCGTGATACGCGGAAAGACGAACCGTGCCCATTGCCGTTTTTCCCGATTTTTGACGAACGTCGGGCTTTTCGATGCCGTGATCGACCGCGTTGCGAACCATATGAACGAGCGGATCGGCGATGAAGTCAACCATATTACGATCGATTTCCGTATCTTCGCCTTCGGTGAAAAATTCGACTTGTTTGCCGCATTTTTTCGCCACGTCGCGTACGAGCCGCGCCATTTTTTGGAAAGTGTTTTTGAGCGGGATCATCCGCATTCCCATACTCAAATCCTGCAATTCGCGGACGATTTTTCCGGCGTGCGAGATTTTTCGGCTGAGTTCGTGATGAATTCCCTGCACAACGGTCGAATCCTGCGCCAACATCGATTGCGCGATCACTAATTCTCCGACCATATCGATCAAACGATCGAGCCGATCGGTGCGGACGCGAACCGATGAATCGGTCGAACTGACCGCCGCTTTCTTGGCTTGACCTTTATCTTGACCTGCCGCATTTTCTACGGTTTCTTCGTGTGATGACGCAACTTCTTTTTTGAATTCGGCGACATTGTTTGCGTCGGCTGCTTCTTTTTGCTCGATAAAATCTTCATCCGATTCCGAATCCGGCGTTTCGGTAATTTCCGCGAAGCTTTCCGCCGTTTCCGAATTTGACGATGAAGCTTGCTGAAAATCGGTTTTGCCGTTTACACCACTTGCTTCGGGGTCTTTCAAAACTTCGACCAGATCGCCGTAATCTTCGGGCAAATTCATGGCAACTTCGACCGTTGCGCCTTCGACGGCATCGAGCATTTCCTTCAAAACGTCGAGCGAACGAAGCGCGAGATTGGCATAACCGCCCGTGCAATTGATCTCACGGTCGCGGATACGGCTCAAAAGCGATTCGGCGTGATGCGCCAGTTCGGTCAAACGCACCAAACCTAGATAAGCCGCCGTTCCTTTGATCGTATGGAAAGCGCGGAAAACCGTGTTGACGTGTTCGATGTCGTTCGGATCGGTTTCCAAAACAAGTAAAGAACTTTCGCCTGCTTCGAGCAATTCGCGGCTTTCGACGACGAATTCGAAAACCAAACCCGCGTCCATATCCGCAGCCAAAATATCGCCTTCAAAAACTTCTGCCGCAACTTTTTTCGGTTTCGGTGCTTCGATTTTTTCTTCGACAACTTCGATCGGGATTTCAACCGCTTTTTCTTCGACGGCGACTTTTTCTTCAACGACCGCAACGGCAAATTCGACAGATTCTTCGCCGGCATTTGCCTGATCGATCAATTCGCCGACAAAGTTGAAAGTTTCAACCGCGTCTTCGGCTTTTCCATTGACGATCCGCATCAATTCGCGCGCGGCTTTGACGAGAAGTTTGCGTTTTTCGGTGTCTTTTACTTCAGCCGAGATTTTCTTGATAACTTCGCAAATTCGTGCGAGTTCGGGTATATCGTCAGGTTCAGCCTGCACGATCATCGCCGCCACATCATTGAGCGAAAAAACTTTTTCTTCGGCATTTTCAGCTTTGGTTTTCTTTGTATTTAATTCTGTTTGAAGTTTTTGTTCGGCTTGTTTGAGAAGCATTTCCGAGATCGGATTCGGCGGTGCGCCGAGCGATTGTTCGGTGGCAACCAGATTTGCCAAAACCGCTTTCAGCATTTGGTCAAAATCGGCATATTCGCCTTGATAAAGTGCTTGTAAAGCGTGCAAGCAAAGCGTCACCGCATTTACCGCTTCTTTACGTTCTTCGGGAATTTCGGCGAGAACCGATTCAAGATTTGCTCCGGCTTGGATAATTGTATCCTTATCCTCGGGCGTTAAAGTTCCGATCTGGTTTCTGGTTTGATTTAAAGTAAGAATTATATGTCTTTCTATTTGCATAACAGCAATCTCACGATTTGTTTTGATTTGAAGAATTATTTAAAACTACAGCCTTGAACCGAACCCGCCTTGCCCTGATTTTCAAAAAATCCTCCCGAGCGGATTCCGCTCAAGACCGTAGTTTTCTTCGGCTTTTACTGCTTGCCGAATCTTGTAAAATCCATTTTCAATTTTGTTTGAAGGAAGTAATTAGCGGTGTTTGGCAACCACGAGCTTGATCATAAAATCACAACCGCCGACCGCGAAATGGCTGCGGTGCGAAAGCAAGCTTTCCGAGGTCAAAAGTTCGAAATCGCTGCCGCGCGTCACGGTCGGCAACGACATTTGCGAATGAACTCCGGCATCTTCCAAGTTTCCGCACAAAACACCTGCCAAAACATTGGTCAATTCGCCGACGACATCGCCCATATCTTCGCTATCGAAAGGAATGTCGAATCCGGCAAATTTTTTCGCCATAACTTCTGCGGAATCGTGCGGCAAAACTAAGATCAATGACCACGTTATATCGCCGACAAACGAAATGATTCCGTCGATCTTCATACAATTGCGAAGATCGACTTCGTCGTCTTCAAGAACTGAAATTTCTCCGCAGATTTTTGTAAATGCTTCGATCGTTGATTTTTCGGTTTCTTCAACAAGAACAAGCGGAACTTGGTCGTCGTCTTCAAACGCCCAGCTCGTGCCGCGCGTCGTTTGAGTTTCTGAAATTAACATAATTTTTCGAGTTTTTTCTAAATTTTTATTCGAGATTTTCGAGTAATTTTTCTGAATTTTATCCGAGTAATTTTGTGAAAAATCCTCCGCCTTGTTTCGGCGGCGGCGGTGCGGCTTGTTTGACCGGAGCGGGCGGCGGTGCGGTTGCTTTTTCTTTTTTACGCTTAAATTCTTCGATTACCGGAACGACTTTTTCGCGAATGTCTTCGACCGTAAAAGGTTTGGTGATATAGCAAGTGATGCGCGCTTTGTCGTATGCATTTTGCTGTTTTTCCGAACCCGATTCGCTGGTGATCATCACGACCGGAATATGACTCGCCCAGCTCATTGCGCGAATTTCGCGGGCAAATTCGATGCCGTTCATTCCGGGCATATTCCAATCCACAAATATAATGTCGGTTTTATCCGCGTCGAATTTTGAGATCGCTTCCGAACCGCTTCCGGCTTCGGTAAATTCAAACTGCGCCATTTCGGCTTGCTGAAGTGTCTGCATCACCATATTTCGCATGACGCGCGAATCATCAATTACGAGTGCTCTGAGCGGTATGAGCTGATTATCTGTTTCTGCCACTTTTTTACTTCCTTTTTATTGCGTAATTTTTCACCCGAATGAAGCACATTAATACTCCAATAGGCAATCATCCTATCGGCTTTTTCTATTAAAACTTTAGATTCCAAAAATAATTTTTTTCCCGCAAAATGCTTGATTTCAGAGGTTTATTGAAAAAATAGAGTTTGTTTATTCAAATTAAATTTTCACGAAAAAAAGAACTGTCATCATTGATTCGCAAAGTGTCAAAAACGATGAACAAGCCGAATCTCGCGGATTTGATGTCGGCAAAAACGCGTCAAAGCTAGAAAACGGCGATATTTGGGCGAGTAGTAGTGGTGAAAATCCACTCCTGAGGATAAACGGCGAAAGGATAATCGAAACTAATTTTTATTATTTACCTTGGCAAGAGCTTTTTCAACGAGATCAAAATCGTAATTTATATTAATTTCGGAAGGTGTGCCTTTTAATTTTTCTTTGCCTTCTTTGCAGACCTTGAAATGTTCATCAAAATCCGTCCATTTATCTTGTTTTACAAGCGTGTAGGCAAGCAGACATTCGTTGCCGTAAATTGCTAAATTGCCTTCTTTGTAATGAAAACGGAAAAGCGGCAAGGCTTCGCGCAGATATTTTTCGGCGATTTGGAAGTTGTTTTCATCGGTCGGCGGTTCGACAGATTGTCGATACGGTTCGTGATAATTTGCGAATTCGGGCAGGATCAAACCGTCTGCAAAAGCTTCCAACATATAAGGAAAATTGAGATTTTTCGGATTGGTTTCGCGCATTATCTGAATTGCTTCGTTCAGAATTTTGCCCATTTCCGCTTCGTTTTTGCCGATCACGCCGTAAGCATAAAACATATCTTTGGCAACGAGTTCGTGCCGTTCGCCGTAAAATTGTTTTCTGAGTTCTAACGCCCGCAACGAATGAAAAGCGCGTCTTTGCTTGAATTTTTCGACGATTTCCTTGTTTTGATGTTGTCCCGCAAAAATATAGACTTCCGCAAATTTGTGATGAAGCTCCGCTTGAACGTCGGCTTGTCCTTCAAATTCCGTGTCGATCTTGTCGCTCAGATCGTCCAAAACATCGATCACACGGGCATTTCCGCCGTATTTCGAGCCTTCGGCATACCACGCCGGATTTGCGTAGGAGATAACCTTTGACATAAATTTACTGATCTTTTCGGCACGTTCTTTTTCGGCGTTGGCTTTTTCGGTTTCGATCTCGGAAAGTTTCTGCATTTCGGCGGCAAAACGCGCTTTTTCCATTGCCAGATTCGTCTGCCGTAATGCAACGCTCAATCCGGCGAGCAAACTGACGAAGATAAAAAGTCCGGCGAAAACCTGCACTTTATTGCGTTCGTAAAATTTAACCGTGCGGTAAGTCCAAGTTGCGCGACGCGCCGAAACCGGCAAGCCGTCAAGAAAACGCCAAATGTCGGTCGCAAATTGTTCCGTCGTTTTATAACGTCTTTCGGGTTCGTTACGCAACGATTTGAGCACGATATTGTCAAGATCGCCTTTTAATTTTGCCGCTGAAAACGGTAAAAGCGCGTGACTAGAAAATTGCGCCGACAAATTTTTGATTTCCTTTTCACGGAAAAAAGCGGCAAAGCTCGGCAGTCGAGGTTCGCGCGTCCGTTTTGCTTCGAGCTTTTCGCCGTTCGTTTTCGCGTCCGTGTCGAAAGGATGCATTCCGGTCAAAAGATTGAACAGCACGACACCGAGACTGTAAATATCACTTGCTGTCGTCACGTTTTCGCCTTTGATCTGTTCGGGCGAAGCGTATTCGGGCGTCATCGCGCCGAAAACTGTTTCGGGATTTTCGCCGTTTTCATCGAGAAGTTTTGAAATCCCGAAATCGAGCAGTTTAGGTTCGCCGTTTTCGGTCACGAGAATATTCGACGGTTTCAGATCGCGGTGAATCACCAGATTTCGATGCGCGTAGCCGACCGCATCGCAGACTTTGTTGAAAAGTTTCAGACGCGATTTCAGATCGAGAGATTTTTCGGCGCAGTATTTATCGATCGGCTCACCTTCGATATATTCCATTGCCAGAAACGGAATTCCGTCATCGGTCGTTCCCGTATCGAGCAGGCGGGCGATATTCGGATGATTCAGTTTGGAAAGAATTTCCTTCTCGACTTCAAAACGCTGCCGAATCTTTTTCGTGTTGAATTCGCGCCTGAGAAGCTTGACGGCAACTTTTTGTTCAAATTTTCCGTCCGTCCGCGTGCAGAGATAAACTGCGCCCATACCGCCGTGACCGAGTTCGCCCGCGATGCGGTAATTGCCGATCTGCTGACCGACGAGCGCGTTTGAAATTTTGTCGAAGTCGAAAAAATCTTTTGAAAATTCGACTGCCGAGAGGTTCATCGCGGCTTCGGCTTCTTCTTCAAATGCAAGCAAAGATTCGACTTCGGCGCGGATTTCGTCGCTGACTTTTGCCGTTTTCAAAAAAAACTGCCGCCGCGAAGCTTCGATCTGCAAAGCTTCATCCAACAATTTTTTTACTTTTTTCCAGTTTTCCGCCTGCATATTTTTATAGAAAAAGGCTTTGTTGATTTATGCGTAATCTGACGAAAAATTCAGACAAATTTTAGATTTTATTTATTTTCGATTCAATTCCCTGAAAAGCCAAAGCTTTGCCGATTGCCATTCGCGCCCGACAGTTCTTTCGGAAATGTTCAAAGCTTCGGCAATTTCGCCGTTGTTCATTCCGCCGAAAAAGCGCATTTCGACGATTTTCGCCTGTTGCTCGTCAAATTCGGCGAGTTTGTCGAGAATATCGTTCAGAATCAAGATCGAATCGGCGCGCTGTTCGATAGGAATCTGCACGTCGTCGATCGAAAAATGAATCGGATTGCTGCCGCGTTTTTCCGCCGCGTGAAGCCGCGCGTGATCGACCAAAATCTGCCGCATCAAACGTGAAGCAATTCCGTAAAAATGACTGCGGTTTTGCCAATCGATGCCGGATTGTTCGGACAATTTCAAAAATGCTTCGTGAACGAGCGCGGTCGGCTGCAAGGTATGATTGACGCGTTCGCGCGACATTAAAATCCGTGCCTGACGTTTTAATTCTTCATAAACAAAAGGCAAAAGTCGTTCTTTTGCATCTTCGTTTCCATCATTCCAATCCTGCAAAATGTTGGTGATCGCCGAGGGCGGTTTGTCGCTCATAAAGTTTGAAAAGTTGGGATTTATGTCTTGAATTCTAGCTTATTTAAACGAGAAATGTAAGTTTCTTTCAATAACCCGTGATTGCTTTCAGAACTTTTTGCATATCTTTTGAAAGTCACATCAAATACGGCTCAAAACCGAAAAAATTGTCTCAAATAATCGCGGCAAAAATTAAATGAAGATCGCGGTTTTTAGAATCGAAATTTTCCGCAAAGACATTATCTCTCAAAATATTTGTCCTACTTGTTTAATTTTCTACGCATATATTTCCAAGAACAGAAATTAAGGATTTTTATGGAGAATATTATAAAAAAAATGAATAGAGCGTTTGTAAATATTTTGACGATCGCGCTGCTGTTTTTGACGGCTGCGACGATAAAGGCGCAACTTAATCTGCCGCAGTCGGTGGTTGCGACGACCGGCGACGCGAGCCGACAAACGGTGATTTTTTCCGATCCGGTAAATGCGCCGACAAGTCAAAACTTGACGACCGGTTTGCCGACAAATGCGGTTCCGCGTGCGCTCGCTTTTTTCGGAAATGACGATGCGCTCGTCGGCGATTTCGGTAATTCGCGGATTTTCGTGATCAAACTTTCAACCGCGTCGGTCGTTTCAACGATCAGCACTTCGTCGATTTACGGCGGTCAGGGAACGATCGTAGTTTCGCCGCAACGTGATTACGCGCTCGCGATGGACGGCGGTAATCGTCTGAACGTGATTCGCGCTCCGTTCAATTCTTCTTCGCCGATCACGAGCGTGACGATGCCGGGAACTTTTAATCAATTTCAAACACAATCGATTATTTTCGACAACGCGGGACGTGCTTTTGTCAGAACGACGGCGGGAATTTCGGTGCTCGACGCGCCTTACACGTCGATTTCATTTACGATCGCACGAACCTTGACCGAGGTCGGCGGTCTTGCGCTGACACCGGACGGAAATACTTTGCTCGTCACGACTCAGCTCGCCATCGGTGCTTCGATCTTCGTATTTAATGCGCCATACAGCGCGGCATCGACTTCGCAAACGATCTCGTCGAATACGGGACTGAGCAGTATCGCCATTTCGCCCGACGGAACAAAAGCGATCTATCTCGTCAACACGCCTTTCGTCCATATTGCCCGAACGCTGAACGCGCCGTTTGCTACCGGAGCAAGCGGCGAAACTCTGCCGCTTCCGGCGGGAAGTCAGGGTTACGGGGAAATCAGTTTCAATACCGACGGCACAATGGCGATTCTCGGCAATTCAACCGGAGCAAATCCGCCCGCCTTGCTCAAAGCACCTTTTACCGCCGCCGGAGCGCAGGTTTCGCTTTTGCCTGTAAACGGGACGAATCCCGGAAACGGCAGCGGCGCGGCGCGATTTCTGCCCGTCTTTTCTCAAACGCAACCAACGCGTTCGCTGTTTGATTTTGACGGCGACGGCAAAGCCGATCCGAGCGTTTTCCGTCCGACAGACACGAATTGGTATCTGAGCCGTTCGTCTAACAATCAGCTTTCCGTCACGCAGTTCGGGGTTTCAACCGATAAACTTACTCCAGCAGATTACGACGGCGACAGCAAAACCGACATCGCCGTTTGGCGCGAAAACGCGTCCGATCCGAATCTTTCGTATTTTTATATTCTCCAGTCTGCAAACAACACGGTGAAAATCGAACAGTTCGGTAGTCTGAACGATAAACCTTCATTTTCAGGCGATTGGGACGGCGACGGGAAAGCCGATGTTTCGGTTTACCGACCGTCAAACAATACGTTTTACTATCGACCGTCGGCAACGCCTGCGACGAGTTTTGTCGGAATAAATTGGGGAATTGCCAATGATGTTCCGATGCGCGGAGATTTTGACGGCGACGGCAAATCGGACGCGGCAGTCTTTCGTCCGTCAAACGGAGATTGGTATATTCGGCAAAGCTCGAACAATCAACTGCGCGTCGATAATTGGGGAATTTCGACCGACAAATTCGTTTCGGCGGACTACGACGGCGACGCGAAAACTGATCTTGCCGTATTCAGAAACGGCGTTTGGTATATCAAACAAAGCACGAACAATCAGCTTCGGACAGAAAACTTCGGCATTGCGACCGATACGCCCGTCGCGGCTGATTACGACGGCGACGGCAAAGCAGACATCGCCGTATTCCGAAACGGAACGTGGTATCTGAACCGATCGACCGGCGGTTTTGCCGCAATTTCATTCGGCAAC
>DAITPE010000165.1:0-10188 GCA_036833775.1 Pyrinomonadaceae bacterium
AAAATGACCCCGCCGATTCGCCGCCGATCGTGATTTTTTTCGGATCGCCGCCGAAAGCTGCGATGTTTTCATTTACCCAACGAAGCGCGGCGGCTTGATCGAGAAGTCCGTAATTTCCCGAAGCCTTTTTCGGCGATTCTTTTGAAAGTTCGGGATGCGAAAAAAAGCCGTAAATTCCTAAACGATAACTCATCGTGACGACAACAATTCCTTTTGCCGCCAGACTTTCGCCGTCGTAACGCGGCTCCGAACCGTCGCCTGCAACGAAACCGCCGCCGTAAAAATAAACCAGAACGGGAAATTTTTCGCCTTTTTTGTTCGCCGGTGTCCAAACATTTAAATAAAGACAATCTTCGCTCATTCCGTCCGAACGAAAAACCATATCGCTGAAAACCGACTGCTGCATACAACGCGCCGCAAATTTCGTCGCTTGGCGAACATCTTTCCAATTTTTTGCAGGCTGCGGCGGCTGCCAGCGCAAATCTCCGACGGGCGGCGCGGCGTATGGAATTCCTTTGAAAATAGTCACACCGGACTTTTGTTTTTCAGTTCCTTCGACAACGCCGTTTTTGGTTTTAACCCTTTCGCCTGCAAAAATTACGCTCGTTAAAACGGCGGCGAAAATTACGGCATTGAAAAGTTTGTTTTTGCTCGATAATTTCATTTTTATTTCTTCACTTTCTGACGAACTTTTTCAAACGGAACGATTCCTTCGCCTTCTAAAACTGCGTAAAATTTGTCCGCCGCAACATCTTTCAGCGTTTCGACTTTGCCCGAATTCCAGCGAATTTCGATCGAATCGGCTTTCGCCGCTTTGCCGAGTCCGAAGTGAACGCGCAGATCGTTTTGCGACAAATAACTTCCGCCGCTTCGGATTTCTTCCGTCTGTACGATCTTTCCGGTCGTCACTTTGATGCGTGCGCCGATCGCGAGCGGATTTCCGGTTTTTGCACCGAGTTCGAGCGTGATCCAATGATTTGTTTTGTCGCCTTCGTTTTTAAGAATCATCGGCGAAGTGTCGAGGTCTTCGACGACAATATCAATCTGCCCGTCGTTGTCGAGATCGCCGAAAGCCGCGCCGCGCGAAACGCGAAGTTCCGATAAAGCCGCGCCGCCCAACGCGGTCGCATTACAGAAAGTCCCGTCGCCGTTATTAGCAAATAAAATCTTTCCCTGCTTATATTTAGCACCCGACGAAATTTCGTTCATCTGCGGATAAACGTGTCCGTTGACGACGAAAAGATCGAGCCACGTATCATTGTCCAAATCGAAAAATCCGGTTCCCCAACCGACAAACGGGCGCGAAAATTGCGCGACCTTGGCAGCGTATGAAACGTCCGTGAAGTCGTATTTTCCGTTGTTGCGGTAAAGCGTGTTGTATTCGTCAACGAAATTCGTCGTGTAGATCGAAAATCTGCCCGAATGATCGTAATCACCGATTGCCAATCCCATCGAGCCTTGCTCTGAGCCGTCGCCGCTGACGGCTGTTCCGCTAATCAAACCGTCTTCGGAAAACTTTCCGTTGCCTAAATTGCGGTAAAAATAATTCGGCGTCGAATCGTTCGCAATATAAACGTCAAGTTTTCCCGTGTTGCCGAAATCCGACCAAACTGCCTGCATCCCGTAATAGCCGTCCGCGTCATCCATTCCCGCAGATTTTGAAACGTCCGTAAATGTTCCATCGCCGTTGTTTTTGAAAAGCGAATCGCCCGCGCCTTTCAAACCGCGCGGACCGCATTGCACGTCAACTCCGCGAAATTTACAGGTCGGAAGACTTCCGAAAGTCGGCAAATCGTTGAATTTGAAATCGACGTAATTAACGACGACCAGATCGAGAAAACCGTCGCCGTCATAATCGCCGAACGCCGCGCCGACCGACCAACGACCGTCTGCAACTCCGGCTTTTTTTGTCACATCCGTAAATGTTCCGTCACCGTTATTTTGATACAAGACATTGCCGCCGAGACACGTCACATACATATCGGGCAGATTATCGTTGTTAAAATCGCCGACCGCGCCGCCCATCGCGTACCCGGGAAAACCGACTCCGGCTTTGTCGGTTACGTCCGTAAAAGTTCCGTTGCCGTTATTGCGGTAAAGCAGACTTTTCGATTTTTCCTTTTTCAGAGCCATTTCGACCGTTGGCGCATTCGTAAAATAAATGTCCTGCCAGCCGTCGCGGTCGTAATCGATCAGTAAAACGCCGCCGCTCATCGATTCGACGATGTATTTTTTTTCGGGCGCGGAAGTATGGACGAAATTTATCTTGGTTTGTTTGTAAATGTCCGTCAATTGCGGAATTTTGCGGTCTTTGCAAACATCGTTGCCGTTTTGCGCCAACAAACTTTGACCGCAGAAAATCGAGATAAATATGATCGCCGTAATTAATTTATAAAGTTTCATTACATTCCGTCCGGTTTCGGTGCTTTCAGTTTTTTGAAAATTTCAAGATGTTTTTTCGCCAGTTCCGTTTCGCCCGTTAAATTATAAAGACGGCTGAGCTGAAAATGCGTGTCGGGATCATTCGGATCGAGCAAAACGGCTTTTTCCAAAGCTGCCCGAGCTTTAACTTCTTCACCGGCTTGAAGATAAGCCGTTCCCAGATCACGCAATACAAGCGAATAGTTCGGTGCTAAATTGACGGTTTCTTCAAAATATTCGATCGATTTAACCGTTTCGCCTTGCGCCTTGTATGAAAGTCCGATTTGATATTTTGCCTCGAAATTGTTCGGATTTATTTCAACGCAGCGTTCAAACTGTTTGCGGGCGGCTTCAAACTTTTCCGGCTGTGCGGCATAAGTCAGACCGAGCGCAAGACAACCGCGCGAATTTTTCGGATCGATTTCGGCAAACCGAATCAGAGTTTTTTCGGCTTCCGCGAGCTTATTATTTTGCAGTAAAGCCGCGCCGTATAAATATAAAAACTCGGGTTCGTCGGGTTTTAATTCCAATAATCTTTCGGCGGCTTTGACAGCTTTTCGCGTTTCTTTGACGCGCATCGCCGCAATTACGAATTGACTCAAAACCGTTGTCGAATCGGGATTTGCGGCGAGCGATTTTTCCATCAAAGCGAAAGATTGCGCCGAGTTTCCTTGTTCGGTTTCAAGCAGACTTTGAACGCTTAGCAAAGCGGACGAATTCGGATCGATTTTGGCGGCGCGGTCGAGGTGTATTTTCGCATTTACGAAATCTTTCGTATAGATTTCGGCTTTCGCAAGCAAGATCATCACGTCCGCATTTTGCGGCGCAACTGTTGCCGCCGAACGCAATATTTCCGCCGATTCTTTATACATTGCCGCATCGCTCAAAACTTCGGCAAATTTGACGGTAGATTCAACATTTTGTTTTGCCGCTGTTTTCGCTAAAGGAATCAGAACGCCGATTTTCTCTTTTTCGCCCAATTGCAAATAACAAACGGCACGAAGCGGCAATGCTTCGCCGTTTTTGGTTTTTACATTCAGTTTTTCTATGTTGTCGAGAGTTTTCCGGCAGTTTCCCGCGATCAAATAAGCTTGTGCTAACTTCAAACGAAGCGCGTCGCTTGAAATTTCCCGATCTGTAATTTCGTCCAAAGAGGGAATTGCTTGCGCGGTATTTCCAAGCTGAAAATCGGCGACCGCCAAATTTATTTTTACGGACACCGAAGTCGGATCAATTGATAAAGACTTTTGAAACAAAGATTTCGCTTCATTGAAACGGTTTTGTGCAAAGCGTAGTTTGCCGAGCAGTTCAAAAGCTTTTGCATCTTTCGGATGAGAAATCGCGTAGTTCAGCAAATCGCGTTCGATCGCGGCAAAATTTCCTTGTTCGATGCTTTTTTCAAATTTGACGAGCGCGTTTTGGTCAGCCGAAACTTTTTGCGCCGAAACGAAACCGGCGGCGCAGAAAATCAAAAAGCAAACTGATAAAATTTTATTGCGGCACATTTTCTTTGCTTCCCATCGGCATCAAACTGTCGATTTTGCGGTTTGCGGCTTTAAGTTCCTGATAAAGTTTCAATTCGCGGTCAGCGTCTGCTTTGCGCGAAGCTTTTCGATAAGCGATGCTCAATTGATAATGAATATAATCTTTCTTTTGATCGGCATTCGCGGCGGCTTCGAGATGTTCGATCGCCTTTTCGGTTTCGCCTTTTTCAATGTAAATTTTTCCTAATTGATAATGCGCGTCGGCGTAATCCGAACGCAAAGCTATTGCTTCGTTCAAAAATTGAATCGTTTCGTCGGGTTTGATCTTGCGTTCGATCAGCGTCAAAGCGAGATGATATTTGGCGGATTCGTCATACGGATTTATCGAAAGTTCTTGCTGAAAAGCTTTTTCCGCTTCGTCGAAACGATTGAGCCGAATCAAGCATTGACCGATGAAAAAATTGATCTTTTCTTTTTGCGGCGCAAGCACGGAAGTCGCACGAAATTCCTTTGCCGCTCTTTCATAATCGCCCATCAGCATAAAACCTTGTGCGGCGTTTGCGAGTGTTTCAGGACTTTTCTGCGAAATTTTCGCCAGTTTATCGAAAACCGGAACGGCTTCCTGATTTCTTTCCAACTGAATTAGAGAAACGCCGTAAAAATAAGCGAGTTCGCCGTCGTCCGTGATTACGGCTTCGAGCGGTTTGAGAGTTTCGACCGCGTCTTTGAAGTTTTTTGTAAAATAATAGCTTGCGCCCAACATTTGTCTGGCAAGATTATCTTGCGGATTGGTTTTGATGTGACGTGCAAGCGGTGCGGTCACTTGTTTATATTGTCCGCTGCGAAAAGCGACGATTCCCAAAGTTCTGTCCAGATTCGGAAAATCCGGTTTCCAAGTCGAAGCTTTGCTGAAGTTTTCCAACGCATCGCTCAAGTTATTGCCTTGAAACGAGATCACGCCCAAATTAAAAAACGCCTGCGCCAAAACAACCGACAAATACATTTTAATTTTATTTAATTCGGCGATTCTCTGCGGCGGCAATTTTACTTCTTGATTTTGCGTTTTGCCTTTGAGCGGCGTTTTTTTCGTATTGCTGACAACTTGACTGAAAAGCTGGCTCAAATCGTCGCGGGTGGTTTTGATCAATTCGGTTTGCAGTTCGCGCGCCTTGATGAGTTCGGCTTCGCCTTCTTCGCGCCGTCCGTCTTGGATCAGAAGTCGCCCCAGCATATAATGCGTCCGCCGCGCTTCAAAACCGTTTTTTGAAGCGTTTGTCGTTAATTCGAGCGCGCGCCGAAAAGTTTTTTCCGCCGCTTTTAGATCGCCCGTTTCCATCTGCGATTGTCCGAGAAATAAATTCGCTTCGCTGCTTTGCGGATTTAACTCAACGGCTTTTTGAAGCAATCCGAGAGCTTTTTTGTGATCGTTTGCTGACGAAGCCGCGACTCCGGCAAAGAAGTTTGCAAAAAAATCATTCGGCGTAATTTCTAGTTCTTTTTCAAAAGCCGCTTGCGCTTCGGTAAATCTTTCACTGCCGCCGTATTGCAGAATTACGTAGCCGAGAAAAAAACTGGCGCGTTCCTGTTTCGGATTTATTGCCAACGCACGTTTGAATTCGCGTTCGGCTTCGAGCGGATAATTTGTCTGCTCGTAAGCTTGTCCGAACAAGATATGAAGTTCGGCGTTATCTTTTTTTATCGTCGTTTGAATTTCTTCAAAGAGAAGCTTGGCGCGTTCTAATTGCTTCAAATACAAATAAGTCAGACCGAGCGCACGTGCCGCGTCGAAATTCGGTGCGAGAAGCAAAACTTTTTCGAGTTCGGGAAGTGCCGCCACGTAATTTTCTTTCGTAAAATAAATATTGCCTAAAATATAACGCGCATATCCATCTTTCGGATCAAGATTGACCGCCGTCTGAGCTTCGGCGAGAGCTTTATCCGTTTCGTTTTCCTGCATATAGGCGATTGCCAAATCCAATCTGATTTTATTGTTGTCGACGTATTCTTTTGAATCGGAAAGCATTTTAATAGCTTCTTGATTTTTGCCTTCTTCGAGAGAAATATTTCCGAACCTTCGCAAACCGATCGCGGCAATTGCCCGATTTTCGATTTGCGCGTTTACCAGATCGCCGGAAATTTGATAAGTTTCCGCCGCGCTGATATGGCTTTCCAAATTATCTTCTTGGGTTGTTTGAGATGCAGTTTGGTTTGAGATTTGAGCTTGAACAGTTATATTTTGAGCAAAAAAAATAACCCCGAGGAAAAGTAAAACTAAAACCGATACTTTTGCTGTCATAACTGCCGATAAATTTACAGGATATATAAGAAAATGTTGAAAAATTATAACACAAAATAAAAATGGCAAGAAGACAGTTAAATAGCAAACCGTTTTCTTGCCAAGTCCTAATGATCGAAGTTTAGAAATTCAACTTCAATGCGTATTGAATTTCACGACCGCCTTTGGATTTTCCAGCCTGACCAAAATTACCGTTTACTCCTGCCGAAGTAATCGTGTTATTGGTTGTGCTGCACGGATTCGCTCCACAGGAAATATTTCCGTTGTAGAACAACAGCGGAATGCTGTCGCCTCTAAACTGCGGAGTATTAAAGGCATTGAAAAATTCCATGCGGAACTGAATACGAGCTCCTTCACCCAAGAAACTGTTTTTCAGCCATGTCGGTGAAAAGTTTTTATAGACTGAGAAGTCAACGTTTTTGTTCGGTGAACCCAAACAAGTGGTTTTCTTCGGAGTCGTTTGACCGATCTTGTAACCGACCAAGGTAAATGCTGCCGGATTGATAAAGCGCGTGTTGTCGCCTTCGATCGTACACGGAACGCCTTCTACCCGAAGCGGACGTTGGTTTCCGACACCGGTTCCGGTTCCGGTGATACCGGCTTGTCCTTGGAATCCGTTGCCTTGAAGACCCGTTGCATTAATTTGCGGCGTCAATGATGTTCCGCTTGCAAGCTGGATAATGGTTGCTACTTCCCATCCGCCGACAACTGTTCTGACGAATGAATTAGAACCCTTAAATCCGGGCAAGTTGTAAATCAAATTTGCAACAAAAATATGCGGACGGTTAATGTCTGAATTAGCAAAGTCCAAATCTCGATTGTTTCTGTCCAAAACTGCAAAAGTGCTGCTGCTGCCCGATGAATCGCCTAAACCGAAGTCAGCTTTTGAATTGGAGAAAGTATAAGCTGCCTGAAGCTGCGAATACTTCGAGAAACGAGTTCTGAACAAAACTTGCAGTGAATTGTAATCGGCTCTGCCGTTACGTTCGAACTGATATATCGAACCGTAGTTTTTATACGGACGAAACGCGTTTACCGCATTCCCATCGGCAGCAAAAGCCGCTGCCAACTGGTTTTGCGGTAAAACTTGGTTAATGTCCGAATGCGTCAACTGGCGACGCGCACGGTTGCCGACATAACCTACTTCAAGAACAGTATCTTTCCACAGTTGTTGTCCGACCGAGAAGTTGAACTGTAATGAATACGGCGTTGCGGCTTCGGGACTGAATCCGAATCGCGGCGAACCGTTCGATGCGGCTCCGAGGTCTCTGAACACTGATCCGTCCAAAGTTCGGTTTCCACCAATGTTAGCTGCAAACGGAGAGTTTTGCGTTAATGCCGCAAAGACCGGAGAAATTCTTTCACGAAGGAAGAATTGACCGAATCCTGCTCTGACTGCCGTTTTACCGTTGGAGAAAACATCCCACGCAATACCTAATCGCGGTGCGAGATTTTTGTAATTATTTTCACGCAGCGAACGATTTGAAAACTCCGTCGGCGTGCTGGCTCCGGCAATGCCTGCACAAGGATTTGTGCCTACCGGAACAACCAATCCGTTACAGGAATCGCTTGCGGGTCTTGCCGGATTATAAGCAGCCGGTGAAAACGAACTAATCAAATTGCGTTTGTCATACGGCTCAAACAACAATGAATATCTTGCACCTAATTCCAAAGTGACGTTGGATTTAACTTTCCAAGTATCACCGACATAAAATTCAAGATTCTTGTATCTTGTCTGACCGACTGCCATCGTATTCGTTTCGCCGAATCCAAAGAACGTGCCGCTCGTCAAAACATCTGCCAAATAGTTGCCGCTGCTGTTGGGGATATTATCTCCGATAGTTCCCGGCGCACCCCAAAACTGCGGGGTTTCATTGCTCGGTCCTGAATCTTCATTTTTTCCGGCAATGTCATACAAAAATCCTGCTCTGAAAGTATGGTTTCCTGCTACTTTCGAGAAATCGTCTCTGATCGAGTAAATATCGAGCGCATTTTTGAACGGAATTTGCGCCCAAAGGTCTTGACCCGAACCGTAGTTGAACGGTGCGATACCGCCCCAGAAAACCGGATGCGGACGATCTATTCCGTTGACCTTTTTATCGTTACCGAATCCCGGACCGGTATAACCCGGAATCGCTTGGTTGATCGATCGGTTAATATCGCCACCTGCGCCCGGAGTAATATTGATTCGGTTAGCCGAATAGGAAAACTGAACTTCGTTGATCGATGATTGTGAAAGCGTCGTCGTCAGCTTGATCGCAGCTTGTTGCGACGGCTGTGCCCAACTACTTTCGACTGCCGGAAACGCATCATCGCCCCAGAGATTTCCTTGCAGAATCGGGAACGGATTTGTCCAGTCATCTCTCGTATAGCGACCGAAAATCTTGTTGTTTTTGTTCAAATTGTAGTCGATACGGACGTTTTCTTCACGGAAATTGATCGGTGAATTTGCCGATTGCGACCAGTTGAAACAGTTGCTGTCGAATGCACGATTCGGTAATGGAAACAATTTCGTCAGCGTTGCACCTGCCGCGCTGAAGTTTGCTTGCGGAATCACTTGCGTAGCCGAACCGGGACGACCGTTTCCGATCGCATTTAATCTGCAGGTCGCACGAGCACTCGGACTACCTTCAAGACTTTCACGAAAATCGCCTGTTCGTTCAGCCGCCGTCGGAACCCGACCGAAACGCGTTTGACCGCGAATTTCTTTGTTCCATTCTTGCGAATAGAAAAAGAACAAGCGGTTTTTAACGATCGGTCCGCCCAATGAAAAACCATAGTCATTTCGTTTCAACGCATCTTTTGCACCACCTCGGGTTTTCGCAAAAAATTCGGCGGCATTAAGTGCGTCGTTACGACCGAAATAAAAAGCACTGCCGTGAAATTCATTGGTTCCGCCGCGCGTTACCAATGAGATAACGGCACCGGCAGCTTGTCCGTATTCGGGACCGTAGCTGTTGCGTAATGTTTTGAATTCGGCAATCGCTTCGATTGACGGGAACAACAAAATGGTACGGTTTGAACCCGTATCGTTATTGTTGGCACCGTCCGTCAAAAACAAATTACTTTGCGCGGAGTTTCCGTTGACTGAAAAATCGACTCCGCCGAACAATCCTTTACTTTTGCTGTCAAAGTTGTTTTGTGCCGCAACGCCGGGTTGTAACTGGGTCAATTGCACGAAACTGCGTCCGTTGAGCGGCAGTTCGCGCACCTGTTCTCCGGTGACGACCTCGCCGACCGTTCCGGTTTGAGTTTCTACCTGAACGACATCTGCCGTAATGGTAACAACTTCGCCGACATCGCCGATTTGTAAAGCAATATCTTGTCTGGTGGTCGTTGAAACGTTTACCGAAACATTATCAACAACGGCTTCTTTAAAGCCGCTTTTTTTGACCGAAATTTTATAAACACCAACCGGCAGATCAGGTAAACTGTAGTTGCCGTCAGAACTGGATGTTGCAGTTCTTTGGAGACCGGTTCCGATCTGGGTGGCGGTAATTGTTGCCTCCGGCACCGTGGCACCACTTGGGTCAGCCACGTTTCCGGTTATTTGACCTGAAGTTTTTTGCGCCCAAGCTGGAACTGCCGCGATAAGCACCAAAAACATTAGTAATGTTAAAACTTTTCCGATTCCGAAACCGACATTATTTTTTGCCTTTTTCGGAAAAGGATGCACCTTTTTCATACAAATATCCTCCGAATTTTTGAAAACCCCTTGAGTAACAAAGCATCTAAAGCCTTCTGAAAACGAGATACACCTGGACTTTAAATAACCATTTAAGCGTTAATTAGCGACGTCCAAGTATATTTCGGTAAATTAAAGAAAACTTAAATCTACTCTTTTAGAAATAAATAACTACGAATATATAGAAATACTATTAATGTTATTTTGAAATTTTAATAAAAACAGACACTTTGTTGTATGACCTAACAAAAGTTAGTATGAAAATTAAAAATTGTCAAGATATTTTTGAGATTAATTTGTAA
>DAITPE010000166.1:0-10179 GCA_036833775.1 Pyrinomonadaceae bacterium
TATCATTTTTTGCTGAAATTATTTCAGGACATTCAACAAAATAATCTTGCGGCGGTTCGATCAACAATCGTTTAAGTTTTTTTTCATCCCCTTTAAGAGCAAATTCAAAAAATAGTAAAGCTGCCTTTTCCGGTGTGTCGGTTAAAATTGAAGGTTCATTATTTGAATTTATAAAAAAACGCGACAAAACAATAAGTATAAACGTCAGGGCAATTGAGGCAAAAATAAAACCTGAAATGAAGTTTTTATTTAACAAATTATTCATAAATTTTATTGATTCAAACTTATACCGATTTTAGGACAAATGTCATTCAAAACGCACTCTTCGCACTTCGGTTTGCGGGCATTGCAGACACTTCTGCCGTGAGAGATGAGCCAATGCGGAAACATTACCCAATCTTTTTTCGGCACTAATTCGCTCAAATCCTTTTCGATCTTTTCGGGTGTGGTTTCGGTCGTCAAGCCCAATCTTTGCGACAGCCGCGAAACGTGCGTATCGACGACAACGCCCGAAGCGATGCCGAAAGCGTTTCCCAAAACGACGTTTGCGGTTTTTCGCGCCACACCGTTCAACGTCAAAAGTTCGTCCATCGTCTGCGGAACTTCGCCGCCGAAATTATCGACCAATTTCTGCGCCGTTCCTTGAATGCTTTTCGTTTTGTTGTTGAAAAAATTGATTGATTTGATGTCGTTTGCTAGCTCTTCCTGCGAAACATTCAAATAATCTTGCGGCGTTCGATATTTACGAAAAAGCGTCGCCGTGACGATATTTACGCGTTCGTCGGTACATTGCGCGGAAAGAATCGTCGCGACGAGAAGCTCGAAAGCGTTCGTGTGATCGAGTGCGCAATGCGCGTCGGGATAAGCTTTTTTCAAATGTTTGATAATTTCGGCGGTGTGTTTCTTTTTGTCTGGAATCATTCAAGTTTAAGTTAAAAAAGAATCTCGTGAAATGCAAATTCAAAGTCGATTGAGTAAAATTAACTTTTATAAATGTCTTTAGTTTTTAGTATTTAGTTTTTAGCTAAAAACCAAAAACTAAATACCAAAAACCAACAATGAAAGTTCCTTTATTGGATTTATCTGAACAAAATCAATTATTACGTCCTGAGATCGAAGCCGCACTTGGCAGAGTATTGGATACGAACGGGTTTATTTTAGGCGCGGAAGTTGCCGCGCTCGAAAAAGAATTGGCGGATTATTGCGGCACGAAACACGCGATCGCCTGCGCTTCGGGAACGGACGCGCTTTTACTTGCGCTGATGGCTTTTGACATTGCCGAAGGCGATGAAGTTATAACGACTCCATATAGTTTTTTTGCGACGGTTTCGTCCGTCACCAGACTCGGCGCAACGCCCGTTTTCGTTGACATCGATCCGCAAACTTACAATTTGGACGTTGCGCAGATCGAGGCGAAGATCACCGAAAAAACAAAAGCGATTCAGCCCGTTCATCTTTACGGTCAATGTGCCGATATGGACGCGCTTTGTAGGATCAGCGAAAAATACAATATTCCGCTCGTCGAAGATGCGGCGCAGGCGATCGGCGCGGAAGAAAACGGCGTTCGTGCAGGCGCATTCGGCGCGGTCGGTTGTTTTTCGTTTTACCCGTCGAAAAACTTGGGCGGAATGGGCGACGGCGGTTTTATGACGACGAACGACGACGCGCTAGCGCATAAACTGAATGCTTTGCGCGTTCACGGTTCGTTCGAGCGTTATTATCACAAATGGGTCGGACTGAATTCGCGTCTTGACGGATTTCAAGGCGCGGTTTTGCGTGTGAAATTGCCGCATCTCGATTCGTGGTCGGATGCGCGGAAATCTCACGCCGATTATTACAAACAGCTTTTTACAGATGCAGGTTTGACCGAACAAATTTCTTTGCCGTTCGAGCGCGAAAACGTTCGTCACATTTACAATCAATACGTCGTCCGCGTCCCCGAAAAACGCGACGAATTGAAACAGTTTTTGATGCAAAACGACATCGGCAGCGATATTTATTATCCGGTTTCGCTTCATTTACAAGAATGTTTCGAATATCTCGGTTACAAAAAAGACGATTTTCCCGAAAGCGAAAAAGCTTCGCGCGAAACGCTGGCTTTGCCCGTTTTTCCCGAACTCAAAAAAGAACAACAGGAATTCGTCGTCGAAAAGTTTGCCGAATTCTTTTCTTGATTAAATCGTTCAAATAGAATAACTTCAAACTGTGTCCGAACATCTTAAAGTTGTAAGTTCAAAAACTGCCGCAGCCAAAATTTCGTTGATCTTGGTCATTATGTTTGCGCTCGGGTTTGCGTGGTTTACGGTTCGTTGGCAGTTTGGAAATATGTTCGCCTCGTTGACATCACCGGCAAGTGACAATGCAAAAGAAATTTCAGTCGTTGCAAGCGGACTTGCGCCAAACGATCCGTGGGCAAAATGGCTGCAAGCGAGTGTCGAAAAAGACATTTACACTCCCGAAAAAATCGAAAGATCAGTTAATTTATACGAAGATGTCGTGCGGCTTTCGCCTTATGATTATCGTTGGTGGATCGAACTCGGACGCGCTTACGAACAAGCTGAAAAATTGCCGCAAGCCGAATCGGCATTTAAAAAAGCCGTCGAACTCGCGCCGAATTATACTTATCCGCATTGGCAATTCGGCAATTTTTTAATTCGCCGAAACCGCAGCGACGAGGCTTTTGCCGAATTACAAAAAGCCGCCGAAAAAAATCAAAGCTATCGTGAACAGGTTTTCTTGATGGCTTGGGATTTTTTCGACAAAAACATTGAAAAGGTTGAACAACTCGGCGGAAATTCGCCTGAAGCGAAGAAAACTTTGGTCAAATTTTATGTAAACAAAGGGCTTTCGGCGGATGCTTTGAGAATTTGGAATACGCTTTCCGATGAAGAGAAACAAAAAAATCCCGAAACCAGCAAACTGATCGCGCAGGTTTTATACGAAAAACGCTTTTACCGTTCGGCAGTCGAATTTGCGCGTCAGCTCGGAATCGATCCCGAATCTAAAGCCGAAACCGTTACGAACGGAAGTTTTGAGAAGGTTTTAGGTTTGCCCGAAGAAACTTTCTTTAATTGGAAAATTACTTCTTCTCCAGCCGATAAAATCGATATTAAAACCGATTCGAGTGTAAAAAAAGACGGCACACGAAGCTTGAAGATAAATTTTAACGGTTATCAAAAAAACGATTTACTTAATGCTTGGCAAATCGTCGCCGTTCAGCCGAAGAAAAAATACCGCTTAAGTTTTTGGCTGAAAACGGAAGGATTGAAGAGCGCAGGAACGCCGCAGCTTGAAATCGTAAATGCCAACGACGATAAAATGATCGTTGCCACAAAACCGTTCGCGGTCGGCACGAACGATTGGCAGGAAGTGATTTTGGAATTTACCGCGCCCGATAATTGCGAAGGAATAATGATTCGCACCGGACGCGCTTTTTGCGGCGAAGGTTGTCCGATCGTCGGGACGGTTTGGTATGACAATTTCGTTCTAAATTAAGCAAACGCATATTTTATGACTTGGGCAAACAAACTCGCATTTTTTCTAATATGTGCCGTTATAATTTTTACGGCGCTTGCTTACGGAACTGTTCATCAGCCGACAATTGCGATTTTTTATATAATTATTTCGAGCCTTTTAGGTCTTTGGGCGATTGACGGATTTATCAGCGGCGAGATCAAATTCAGCCGAAACCTTTTACAAATTCCGCTTTTCGCATTATTTATTTTCGGAATGATTCAGATCATTCCTTTCGGAAGTTTAAATGAAACCTTCGGGCTTTCGGGCATTTCACGAACGCTTTCGCTTGATCCGTATTCAACTCAAACTACATCGTTTCACATTCTTTCGCTGGCGATCTTTTTGTCCATTGTTTTAGCTTTGACAAATAGCGCAAAACGCGTGCAGAAAATCGTTTCGGTCATTACGATCTTCGGGTTTATTTTTGCATTTTTCGCCATTTTGCAATCGGTTTTGAGTCCGAACAAGATTTACGGAATCTACGAAAGCCGTTTTGCTTCGCCGTTCGGTTCATTTGTCAATCGGCATAATTTCGCGGCTTATATGGAAATGGCTTTGAGTCTGCCATTAGGACTTTTGTTTGTCGGCGGAATAATGAAAGACAAGCGTTTGCTTTATTTTACGGCGATTGCATTGATGGGCGCGGCATTGCTTTTGAGCGGTTCTCGCGGCGGCTTGATCGCTTTTTTGGCAGAAGTGATATTTCTTATAATTCTGACGACCGAAACCAAAAATTATAACCAAATTGCTCTTAAAGTCGTTTTGAGTCTTGTTCTGGTTGCGGCGGTTATCGGCGGTTCGGTTTTTGTCGGCGGCGATACATCTTTAACCCGATTGGCGGAAACTGCAAATTCGGAGAATTTTACGACCGATCGTTCGCAGATTTGGTCGGTGGCTGTTCAAATTATCAAAAATTATCCGATTTTTGGTGCCGGAATCGGCGGTTTCGGTGTGGCTTATACACAATTTGATACGGGAAGCGGAATGCAGCGCGCCGAACAAACGCATAATGATTATTTGCAGGTTTTAACCGATGCGGGAATTGTCGGTTTATTAATCGGACTTTTCTTTCTTTTCCAACTTTTCAAAACAGGCTGGAAAAATTCTAAAACCGAAAATATTTTCAGACGCGGCGTTGTTGTTGGTGCATTTTCGGGTTGTTTTGCTATACTCGTTCACAGCGTTTTCGATTTCGTTTTGCATACGACGGCGATTTCAATACTTTTTCTGACGCTAGTTTCATTGGTTGTGTCGGGCGGTACGGATTATGCTGATGATTTTGAAGATTTTCAAGTCAGAGCACATAAAAAAAGACGTTCGGCAACCGTAACTCCGATCGAAGAAGTTCGTAAAAGAAAAGAAGTCGAAAGCTAGATAAAAAAAGCAGAAACCGCCAAAAATATTCTGCATCAAAAAAAAGATACTTTCCCCGATTTAAAATAAATGAAAAGTGAATATTTGTTGAAAGCGATGGTTGCATCGTTGGTTTTTTTCGTATTTATTGCGGCGGTTTTGTTTTTAAATGTAAAAGTTTCTGCCGAAACAGAGCCGAAAACTGCGAACTTTAATGCGTTATTCAATCTCGAACAAGACGAAACTTACATTTTCGATCTCGTCAACGAAGAACGCCGAAAAAAAGGTTTGAGCGAACTTTACTGGGACGAAAATTTGTCGAAAATGGCGCGAAATTATTCGAGAAAAATGGCAAAGGATAATTTTTTCAGTCACTACGATTCGGACGGCGAAAGCGTCATCGAACGCGCAGATAAGGCAAAAATAAAAGGTTGGCGAAAGATCGGTGAAAATCTTTTTTACTGCGAAGGAATGACAAATTATCAATCGACCGCAGTCAAAGGCTGGTTGCGCTCATCATCGCATCGGCAAAATATGCTCGACCGAAATTGGACTGATTCAGGAATCGGAATCGCCAAATCGCGTGACGGTAGAATTTATGTAACGCAGGTTTTTATCAAGCGATAAAAAAGCGCATCTTAAATTTCTGTAACATTTTAAACTCAAACTCGGAAAAATTCGTTATAATGCGAAAGAGAGGAGGAATTCTTTAATGGATATTCTGCTTGATAATCCGATAGCTTCGATGTATGGACCGTATTTTTTAGTTCTTTACGGTTTCGTCATTTTCTTTTCGGTGATCGCGCTCGCGTTTGCCAAAAATCAAGTCGATAAAACCGACCAATTATCTCTTCCACCGATTTCCAACAATATTGATCCGTATGAGATCGCATATTTGCGCGGCGGCATCAATGAAGTCGCGCGTTCGGTCGTTTTTAGTTTGATTCAGAAAGGTTTTCTGGAAATCAAAACGGACGGCAAAACATCTGAAATAATCAGACACAACAACGAAAACTTTCATCTTTTGACCGAAAAAGAGAAAATCGCTTTGAATTGGTTTCACAAAAACCGTAAACCCGAAGAAGTTTTTGCTTCTTACGGCTTGGTCGAAAGCCTTGAAAGCTACGGACAAACTTACCAAGCGCGTTTGGAACAACAGCAAATGCTTGTCAACGACGAGCTTCGCAACAGTTTCAAACCTTGGAAACTCGGCGTTTTTCTGCTTATTCTCGGTTTGAGTTTTTACAAACTTCTTGCCGCGCTTTACACGGGTCATTATAACGTGATTTTGCTGATAATCTTCGGAATTATCGGGATGATAATTGCCGCAAGCGTTGCAAAACTGCCGCGATTGACCAAGCTCGGCAAGCAATATCTCGACCGTTTACAGCTTGCTTTCGATTCTTTGAAGACGAAAACACAAACAAGTTATACGATTTCAAATGAAGCAAAAGCAGTTCCGCAGGCATCATTTTCGAGCGTCGATCCGATGCTACTTTCGGTCGGACTTTTCGGCGGCGCGGTTTTAGCCGGAACGGTTTACGACGATTACAATCGAGCCTTTAAAGCCTCAAATATGCAAACTTCTGGAAGCAGTTGCGGTTCTTCCTGCGGTTCGAGTTGTTCGAGCGGAAGCAGTTGTTCATCGGGCGACAGCGGTGGAAGTTCGTGCGGCGGTGGTTGCGGCGGTTGCGGCGGTGGTTGTTCGTAGTTGAATGAATTTAAAACAATCTAAAATTAAAAATCTCGGCGTCGGAATCGGTTTTCGTGAACCTTTTCGCACCGATATTTTTTTGAATTCGGACAAAATCGATTTTCTCGAAATCACGACCGATCATTATATCGACGCAAAACCCGAAAAACTTGAAGAATTAAAACTTTTGAAGGAACATTTTGCGCTGATTCCGCATTCGCTCGAACTTTCGCTCGGAAGCGCGGAAGGAATTGACGAAAATTATCTCGAAAAAGTCGCGGAAATCGTCGAATTCGTTCAGCCCGAATGGTTTTCGGATCATATTTGTTTTACCAAATCGGGCGGCGTAAAGATCGGACATCTTGCGCCTGTTCCATACACGAAAGAATCACTTAAAGTTTTTGTAAACAACATTTCCAAAGTAAAAAAAAGAATTTCTACACCGCTGATCTTGGAAAATATTACATACTTGATGCAGTTTCCGTCGGCGGAAATGTCGGAAGCTGAATTTATCACAAAACTTCTCAAGGAAACCGATTGCGGGTTGCTTTTGGATGTGACAAATCTTTATATAAATTCGCGCAATTTCGGTTTTGATTGGCGCAAATTTCTCGATGAAATTCCCCTTGAAAGAGTCGTTCAGCTTCATTATGTCGGGCTGCATCGACATCAAAAATTATTGATCGACGCGCATTCGGATAAAACGCAAAACGAGATTTGGGAAGTTTTCGGCGAAGTTATCAAAAGATGTAAACCGAAAGGCGCGATCTTAGAACGCGACGACAATTTTCCGCCTTTTGCAGAAATTTTGGAAGAAATAGAAATTGCAAAAAGCATTATAAATAATGAGTTTACGCGAACAGCAAAATCTTTTGGCGCGGCTTTACACGGATAAAAACTTACGCGAAAAATTTTTCGCCGAACCGAAAAATATCGGTTTTGAATTCGATCTGACGCAGAAAGAAATAAACGAAATCGTCGAGATCGCGCCGCAGGAATTAAATTTTTTTGCAGAATCTTTATTTTGGAAACGTCTGCGCGAAGCCGAAAAATTTCTGCCTTTTACGAAGGAAATCCTCAAAGTCGATTTTCAAATTAAATTCAAAGAATTTTCGCAGAACTTTAATCCGCAAAGCGTGAAAAAACATCTCGAAGACGCGATCGAATTTTGCGGATTTTTGCAGAAATGCGAAGTTTCGGAAATCGCAAAAAATATCGCTGCGTATGAAAGCGCGAAAATTTCATTCTACGGTTACGGGAAAAGTTTTTCGTTTTGTAAATTAAACTACGATCTTCGCAAATATTTTCGCGGCGAAAGTGCGGAAATTCTCCTAAAGCGAAGAAAGTTCGCAATTTGGATAAAGATCGGAAACAAAACTCGACATTTTTTCATCTGGCACGAATACTTTTGCCTTTTTCGTTCAGGTTTATAAAATAGAGTTTATGTCTTTACTCAAAATTGTTCACTATCCCGAACCGGTTTTGCTCCAAGTCGGCAAGCCGGTCGTAGTTTTCGACGAAAATCTGGAAAAGCTCGTTTCCGATATGTTTGAAACGATGTATGACGCGCAAGGTGTCGGGCTTGCTGCGCCGCAAGTCGGTGTTTCGCAAAGACTTTTCGTGATGGATTGTTCAGGCGGCGAAGACCTTTCACGCAAATTTGCGATCATCAATCCCGAAATCATCACGCAGGAAGGCGAACAGGTCGGCGACGAAGGTTGTCTTTCATTTCCCGGAATTTACACGAAAGTTAAACGCGAATTGCGCACGGTCGTGCGTTTTCAAGACGTAAAAGGCGAATTTGACGAACTCGACATCACCGATCTCGAAGCGCGATGCGTTCTGCACGAAACCGATCATTGCGACGGCATCGTTTTTCTCGACCGAATGACCGCCTTAAAACGCGAATTTGCGAAACGAAAGATCAAAAAACTGCAAAAAACAGGGAAATGGGATTAAAATCTGAGGAAAAATATTCTATTGAATCAATTAGCCCAGTGAATTGGTATATCGCGGGCATACTTTTGAGATTTGAAGTTGTCGGCGTAAAAGAATTGCAGCCGAATAATCGATTTCTTTCTTGGGAAAATAAGCATTTGATAAAAGCTGAAACCCCGGATGAAGCTTACGAAAAGGCTTTAAAACTCGGAAAAGAATCTGAAGATGATTACATAAACCCTGACGGTGAAAATGTCAGATGGGTTTTTGAAGGATTAACGGGTTTACTGCCGATTTATGAAGAATTAGAAGACGGAGCAGAAATTATCTGGATCAAACGCGAAAACAAAACTCTCAAAACAATTAGGAAATTAGCGAAAAATAAAGAAGAATTGGAAGTCTTTAGTTCGAGATAGAATCAAAAGATGCGAAGATTATCAACTTTTATAGCTTAAAATCAATTGTATCTCACATAAAAAATAAAAAATTTAAGAAATAACTGAAAATACCTTTTGCGGAGTTGAATTTTATTGAATTTCAGCTATTATGAACCAAACTTAAATCTGTCAAATAGAGTGCCTTAATTGAAAGTTGTTTCAGTTTTGGAATGGAAGTTCTGCCCCGAATTTCGTTTTGAAGTTGAGAGGAAACACTTTCAAAAGGAGGAAAAATTTAATGTCAGAATTAAAGACGGTTCTGTTTACGAAGTTCTTTTTACTTTTGCTCATCTTGAGCGCGAACGCTGCGATTTCAGCGCAATCGACGATTTTTAATACGCCTTCGACGGATGTTTTAGCTAAGAAAACATTTTATTTTGAAGGCGATTTTACGACGCATTTCGATAAATATGCGCGCGGCGGTTTTGAATCTTACGGCTATCGAATGGTTTACGGTTTGACGCGAAAGGCGGAAGTCGGCGTAAATTTCTACATTTCGCGCAACGGGATGACCGCGCCGAAGGAATTTCAGACGAATTTCAAATATAAAGTTTTCGCCAAAGAAAAATACGGAATCGCCGTTTCCGCAGGCACGCAAATCTATGTTCCGCTCGATAAATCTGCCGGAGATCGAACTTTCGGAATGGTTTATACAAACGTCAGCAAAGTCGTCACGAAAACTCGCGGAACTCGTTTTACGAGCGGTTTTTACAATTTAATCGGTGCGTCGAAAAACTTCGGATCGCGAAGAGGCGCAACGCTTGCTGTCGAACAACCGCTTTTCAGAAAATTGAATTTCACCGCCGATTGGTATTCGGGAAAAAACCGTTTCGGCTATTCCGCCGCCGGATTCAGCTACGCGATCGGGAAACGTCAATTTTTCCAGATCGGCTATAATTTCGGCAATTCGGGACGCGGCAACAACGCTTTATCCGCTTTTTACGGCATAACTTATTAAAATTATTGAAACAATTGACACAATTTTGTGTGCAAAATTAAATGGACTTGAAAATTAGCCATGATGATTTTTGCAAAGCGATAAAAAACAACGAAATTACTTGGGGCGTAAATAACTTACTTTCACTTATTTACGTTTCCAAGTTCTTGGCGGTTTTTGTGTTCTTTTTGCTTTTTCTATTATTTTCATTTTTTTCTTTACCTATTCTTTATTTTGGTTATTCAGAAACGCCATGGTTTTTGATTTTTTTGTTACCAGTTTTTTTCGCAAGTTTATCAGGGAAA
>DAITPE010000167.1:0-10177 GCA_036833775.1 Pyrinomonadaceae bacterium
TAAATCTTCTTTTTCGTCGTCATCAGCCATATTGTTCTAAATAAATTTAGATTAAACCTTTGATTATACCGTTGTTTTTAAAATTACCGCTAATCGAAATCTTAAAAAGTTAAGTAAATCTCATTTAATCAGTTGAGAATTAAGTCTAAACGTCTAAATATTGAAAAAGTTTCACGCGGAAATTACCGATTTGTCGTCAATCTGCTTTGTAAATCGCGCTTCATTCGCGCGAGTTCGATCTGCTCCATTACCAGATGATTCAATAATTCCGTATTTCCGCTCTGTTCGGCGTGAATCAATTCCTGACTTATTTCCAAAATTCGATTCGAAATCGCCATTGTTCGCAAAGTTACCACGCAACCTTCAGCTTCGTGCAAAACTTCGTCGATCGCTTCGCCGCCGTCGCGAAGCGGTTCGCTCATTAAAAGAACCGGAATAAAATCCTGCGCTGTTTCGTCTTCGCCGACATTTTCCAATAAATTATCAAGCGAAATTTCCAAACCCTTTGCTTGAATTTCAAACAAAGCACGAAAAACGGAAGCCGTCGCCAGCATCTCGTAATCGGTTTCTTCCAGTTGGGGCAAAATTATTTCCCGCAATTCGTTATCGTAGATCAGCAGTTCAAGCAAACGCTGTTCGGCAACAGTCATTTTCGCTTGCGTGGCACGCGCGACTTGCTGTTTGACGGTTTGCGTTTCAATCTTCGAGCCGAGCTTGACCGATTGCCAAAGGTCGCGTTTCAAGATCGCATCGTCAACCCGCAGAAAATTCATCGCCTGGTCAAACGAATCACGTTTTTGAATCGCATTGGAAACCGTCGAGATGATCGGAATAATTTCTTCGATCGCCTCGGCTTTTTGTTTTGGAACGCTTAAGTTTCGAGTCGAAACAGCATTTTCTAAAACGAATTGGAGATAGGTGACTGCGTTGTCTTTGTGTTGTTTTTTGTATGCTTCAAACCCGTTGGCGCGGATGAAATCATCGGGGTCTTGTCCGTTCGGCAAAACTAAAATTTTGATTTCAAAATCTTCGACCAACAGTGTTTCAATAGCCCGTCGTGCCGCTTTCACACCTGCCTTGTCACCATCATAATTGACAACGACCTTCTTCGCAAACCGACCGAGCAATCTCGCCTGATTTTCGGTAAAAGCGGTTCCTAAACTTGCCACGCAATTTGTCACGCCGAATTGATAAAGTGCGATCAGATCGAGATAACCTTCAACCAGAATCGCGTATTTTTGTTTGCGAATGTTTTCCTTCGATTGAAAAAGCCCGTAAAGATGATCGCCTTTGATGTAAGCCGGAGTTTCGGGCGAATTGAGATATTTCGGTTCGCCTTGCCCTAAAATCCGCGCACCGAACGCGATCGGATTGCCGTCAACATTCAAAACGGGAAACATCACGCGCCCGCGAAATCTGTCGTAAATGCGTTTTTTTTCTTCATTGACCGAAACCAAACCCGATAGTTCGATCAACTTTTCGTCCGCGCCTTTTTCCTTCAAAACCGACATCAGCGCGTCCCACGAATCGGGCGAATATCCGATGCGGAATTTCTTGATCGTCTCAATGGAAATCTCTCGTTTTTCCAAATATTCACGCGCTTCGCGGGCGTGTGCGTTGTTTTCCTGAAGCTGATTTTCCCAAAATTCCAACGCGTATTTATTGAGTTCGACGACCTGATCGGCGACTGCTTTTTGTTCCTGTTTGCGTTTTTTATTGCGTTCGTAATTTTTATCGTCGATCGGTTCGGGCAACTGAACGCCAGAAATTTCCGCCGCGCGTTTGATTGCTTCGGGGAAGTTCAAACCTTCCAGTTCCATCAAAAATGAATAAACATTTCCGCCTTTCCCGCAGCCGAAACATTTGAAAAAACCTTTGACCGGATTGACCGAAAACGAAGCCGTTTTTTCACCGTGAAACGGACAATTGCCCCACCAATTCGCGCCTTTTTTCTTCAGCGGAACGTGCATCTCCACGATCCGCACCAGATCGGCGCGATTTTTCAGATCATCAATAAAATATTGGTCGTAGAGCATTTATTAGTTAATTTCAGGTTCGACATTTTTCCAATTTAAACTGCCTTCCTGCCCGACTTTAAACATTTGAAGGTTACCACAGTAATCACAAGTTAAGACTAGATATTTTTGATATGCACCTTGTTTAATGTTGCCTTGAGGAAGAGTTATTTTATTTCCTGAGATTATTTGAGGAAAGAATTGCCCATAATCTAACTCGTATGACTGTATTCCTTCTCCATAACTCGGAGTTTCTAACTTACGAATTTTGGGAATTAAAGTTTTATTTGCATATTTACCAACGCCACAAAAAATACATTTAGATGGAACATCAGCGTTAAGAAAGCGTCCGTTATTAAGTGAAATAGATATAATTTTATCAATAGACTTTGATAATTCAATTGCATTTTCTAGACGATCATCGGGATTTTCAACTATTGTTTGTTCAAATATTTCATAAATAAATTCAATAAAATCATTGCCATCTGTTGATTTTCTTAAATCCCATTTTGGTAAGTAGAATTTCTTTGTTCTCTGAGATTCTTCTCTATCAAAAACTTCGCCTTTAAACATCCAGTATAAGAGCTTTCCAAGTGAATAAACATCACTTGGAGGTTTCACAGTTTCGGCTCTTCCGTCTGCTGATTCGGGAGCCATATAGTATCTAGCACCGACTTGTTCAATAGTTTCGGTTAGTCTTTCCAAGCCCTCATCAGTATTGAAACAAATACCGAAATCCGTAACAACAGGAGTCTTTTCATCAGATTGCAAGAGTATGTTGGCAGGTTTAATATCACGATGAATTATACCGTTTTCGTGAGCATATCCAATAGCTTTACAAATAGTGGAAAACAATTTGAGTTTTTCAATTGTTGATAAATTTGAAACTTTATCGAAAGTTAATTCTCCGCCTGCACAGTAATCAGTAACTAAATATGGCTTGTTATTCTCTAAATCAAAATCAATTAAATTTACAATGTTCGGATGTTTGAGTTTTTTTATTGCCTCAATTTCACTTTTAAATCTATTAATTCGTTCATTGTTTTTCAATCTTTTTAAGACATAAGATTTATTCTCGTTTTCTAAATCTTCCACTAAAAAAACTTGTCCTTGTCCGCCTTCACCCAAAGTTTTAATGGTTTTCCATCTATTTCCGTAAAGTTTCTCAGCCATATTTTTCTCCAAGTCATTTGTCAAAAATCTATTTATACTTCTCCAAAATATAGTTTAAATAGTGTTCTTTTACTTCTTCATCAGTTGGTGGGATTTTTCCTTCAACCGCAGCAATTCCGCGTAACCTATCAACGATTGCAGTTCTTTCTTCTATGGAGAGTTTCTTTTTATTATTCAATGGTTCTTCTAATTGATTATTTGATTCTTTTTCATTCATGGTTTCTGTTTCAATTTTTTAATGGTTATATCGGTTCAGCATTGTTTAGAAATTATATTTGGAGGGCATTATTTTTAATAAAAACGCGAATTATTTTCTTGCTCCAGACCATATAGCCGAATTAAAGGAACATCTTCTTCAAAGTTAGGATTAGTTTTATGTCTGTAAATATCTTCAAGACTGCCTTCCCTAAGTATCAAATATTCAAACATTGGAAATATTCCGCCAAATAAACCTTTTAAGCCTTTTGCTGGCTTATATCGAACATGAACCTCAAATTCTTCATCCTTTAATGCTCCTCTTTCTTCGAGTAACCATGCGTTGGAAAAATCAAGTTTATGTCGTAGTGCAATAATTGTTTTTGGCTTCACCTCAGGTGATTCAACATGTAAAAAACCAAATGGTAAGTTTTTATTGAAATCAAAAATCTCCCCATTTACTATTTGAGCCATAAAAGTAGTTTTAGTTAATCTTAAAGGTATTCCTTTCAAAACGTGATAATCTTCACCTCCAACAAAACCAATTGGAGGATTGTTTATATCCATTCCAGATTTTACGAGTGTGGCAATAACTTCTGTAACTGCCTCAATATTATCTGACATCTCAAAACTCCTTTACATTTGAATTTATAAAATCCGAAACTATTGTTTCAACTCCGCGATCGTTGCGCCGTTTCCGCCTTGGTCTTGCGGGGCGAAGGCGAATTTTGAAACGTGCGGATGACCTTTCAGGAAATGATGGACGAAGTTTTTCAGTGCGCCGGTGCCGAAACCGTGGATGATTCGGATTCGCGGTAAAGCCGCTAAATAGGCTTCGTCCAAGAATTTGTCGAGTTCGTATTCTGCGTCGGCAGTCGTTTTGCCGATCAGGTTCAGTTCGGCGTTTGCGTCTTCGGTGTCGAGGCGCAAGTTTGAACTTCTTGCAGAATTTTGCAGTTTTTCGCCGAGCGATTGCGATTGATTATTTTCGGGTTCGCCGACCGATTGCAGATTTTTGATGCGTTCGCGCAGACGCATTCCGCCGACGAGAACTTCGGCGATTTCCTTGTCCATTCGTTCGACCACGCCGACGTTTCCAAAGCTTGTCCGCACTTTCGAGCCGACTTTGATCGGTTCGTTGCTCGTCGTTCGCGGTTCGTTGTTTTGTTCGTTTTGAGTATTCAAAGCCGACCAGCGACCGCCTTTTGACGGAGTTTGGATTTTGTTCAAAACGGCGCGGTTGAGTTCGGCTTTTCGCGCAACACGTTCTTTTTCGAGCTTGTTTTTCAACGCTTTGTCTTCGATCGTTGCGATAAAAGCGCGTGATTGTTTGTCAAAATTTTCGATGGTCTGCGCCAACTCTTTTTCAAATTGGCGTTTGCGTTCCTTTTCCTTTTTGCCCGCTTCGATGTCGAGCGTCGCGTATTTCGTCGCGGTCGCTTCGCGTTCTTCTTCGAGTGCGATTCTTAAATCTTCGGCTTGGCGCGTTTCGTCCTGCAATTTCCGCAGATAATTTTCGGCTTCACGCGCCGAAATATCGAGGTTTTGACGCGCAACGGCGATCACGTCGTCACGAATCCCGAAACGTCTGGCGATCTCGATTCCCGAAGATGCGCCTGCTAATCCGACCAACAATTTATAAGTCGGCTGCAAGGTTTTTTCGTTGAATTCGACCGATGCATTGATGACGTTTTCATCGTTTGCGGCGTAAATTTTAAGCCCGCGATAATGCGTCGAAGCGATGACTTGCGCGCCGCAATTTCGCCTGAAATAATCGACGATCGCCACGCCCAAAGCCGAACCTTCTTCGGGATCGGTTCCGGTTCCGACTTCATCGAGCAGAACGAGCGAAGGCGCGGTGCAATCGCGCATCATCGCGGCTATATTTGAAATATGGGACGAAAACGTCGAAAGATTTGCCGACAAAGATTGATTGTCGCCGATGTCCGCGAGAACGGATTTATAAAACGGAATCGTCGCCGCTTTCGCCGGAACGGGCAAACCAGAAATTGCCATCAAGCTCAGCAATCCAGCAGTTTTCATCACGACCGTTTTTCCGCCCGCGTTCGCGCCCGAAATTATCATCACCGAATTTTGTTTCGTCAGTTTGAAAGAAACGGGAACGATTTCTTTGGTTTGTCCTTCGTCATTGGTCATTTGTCCTTTGTTCGTTTTATCTGAAGAACTACTGACAAAGGACGAAGAACGAATATTTTCTTCTAAAAGCGGATGTCTTGCATCAACTAAATCTAATGTTTCGTCGTCTGAAATCGTCGGCACGATGGCTTTGAAACTTCGTGCGAATTCGACCTTTGTTTTGATGAAATCGAGTTCGGTGACTGCTGAAACGGCGATTTGGATCGACGGCAGATTTTCGCGCAGTTCTTCCGTCAAACTGAACAAAATTCGCGCAATCTCGCGTTCTTCCTTGCCTTTTAAATTTTGCAATTCGTTGTTGGCTTCGATGGCTTCGAGCGGTTCGATGAAAACGGTCGCGCCCGACGACGAGAAACCGTGCGCCACGCCGCCGACCTTGCCGCGAAAATCGGCTTTGACGGGAATCACATAACGCTCGTTGCGCTGTGTCACGATCGCGTCCTGAATCGCGTCGCCCGAATTTCGCATCACCGATTCGAGCGATTTTTGAAGCCTTCCGCGCTGTGTATTTATCTCGCGGCGCAGGCGTTGAAGTTCAGGCGAAGCCGAATCGTCGATCTCGCCCGAAGGCAGAAGTTTTTTGTTGATCTTTTCGAGCGCGGCAAAAAGCTGCGGCGGAATGTTTGAAACGATTTCCCACAAATTCGGCGCAAATTCCTTTTCGGGCGCGATCATCGAACGCGCAAAAAGAGCCTGATTGCAAACGCGCGTGACTTCCAAAAGCAACGTCGGTTCGAGCGTCGCGCCGCGAATTTTCAAGATCGCAACCGCATCCGAAGGGTCTTCCAAACCGCTGAACGACCACGAAACCTGCTTTTCTTCATTGAGTTTAATAGTTTCGTCGATGACGTTAAGTTGTTTTTCAAGTTCGAGCCTATTCGTCAGCGGACGAAGTTCCGCCAAACGCGCTTCGCCCATCGGCGTTTGCGCTTTACTCGCAATGAGTTCGAGAAGTTTCTGATATTCCAAAGTAGTAAGTGACTGCATAAAGGTTATTTTACGCGAAAAACGGGGAGAAGTGATAACGGATAAGTGATAACTGATAAGTGATAACTGATAACTGTCAAAAAATGGGTGAAATGCGATCCGCTACCCGTAAAATTGCTTCCGCTATGAGTGAAAACCTATCCGCTATCCGTTAAAACGCATCCGCTATCCGTTAAATTCGACCCGCTAGGCGTTAAATCGTCTCCGCTAATAGTAAAAACGTCTCCGCTAGGCGTTAAATTCGATCCGCTACCCGTTGGAATGTTTCCGCTAATGGTTAAATCGTGTCCGCTACGCGTTAAATCGCGCCCGCTACTGGTTGGAACGTCCCCGCTAGGCGTTAAATCGCGCCCGCTACTGGTTGGCAAGCACCCGCTACCCGTTGGAACGTCCCCGCTACCCGTTGGGAAGCACCCGCTACCCCTTAAATTTGAGTTTGCGAAACGAATAAATTTGAAAAGAGAAGCACAAATTGCGGCGTTCTTTGAAAGTTTTCACAAGCTTGCATCCGAATCGATAAAAAAGGTATATTCAACGCGCCCCGTAATTTTTATATTCAAACAAATCAATGCGCGTTTCGCTTCGGCAAGCCACGAAATCACTGCTGTTCAGTCTGCTTTTCATTTGTTCGGCAAATGCCGCGATCATCAAAGAAAAGTTTCTGCAAACGCAATGGACGACCGAAAACGGTTTGCCGCAAAATTCGATCTCGGCAATGACGCAAACGCCCGAAGGTTTTCTGTGGCTCGGAACTTTCGGCGGTCTGGCGCGTTTCGACGGCGTTCGTTTCAAAGTTTTTACGACCGCAAACACACCCGAAATCAAAAACAATCGAATTTCCGGTTTGGCGGTAGATAATGCCGGAAAACTTTGGATCGGAACCGAACGCGGCGAAATCATTTGTTACAAAGACGGAAAGTTCAAAATGATCTATGACGGCAAAGAAGACGGTAATCAGAATATTGCCGATATGTTTGCCGATGAAAAAGGCACGGTCTGGATCGGCGTGGGGCGAAGTATCAAAAATTGTGCAGACGATCAATGCAGTAATATCAATACCGATTTGAAAATAGGAAGGATTCGGAAAGACATCGCGGGCAACCTCTGGGTTGTTGCAAACGGAGTTTTGTATCGAAAGTCGGGCGAGAAATTTGAGATCGAAGAAAAGGTTGGAGGTTTGATCCATTCGATCGAAACGAATCCGAATGGCGGAATTTGGATCGTCAAAGACACCGAATTCGGTATTTACCGAAACGGAATCTATGAAACGAAAGGCAAATTTCCCGAAATCGTCAATTACGTGGGAACATTTGTCAAACCCGACGGCACGCTCTATATCAGCTACAGTGTTTATATTTATGAAGTTAAGGAAGCTTCCGCCGCAAACTACGATATTTACGAAGTAGAAAATGCTGTGGGAATGACGATGCGCGATATTTTCGTTGACCGTGAAGGAATCATTTGGAGCGAACGTGTCGGCGAAGGTTTGATCAGACTGATGGAAAAGCGTGTGCGTCATATTCTGCTCGACACGGTTTTTCCTTTTACCGCCGCAAATTCTTTGGCGCAGGATGCACAGGGAAATATTTGGCTTTCTTCATCATTCGGGCTTCTTCGCGGAACAGAAGAAAAGTTTGAGAAGATTTCCAAAGAGCCGAGAAATGTCATTTCGCGCGGCGCAATGCTGTTCGACGGCAAAGGAGCCGTTTGGATGGGAACTACGAGAGGTCTGGAAAGTTACGAAAACGGCGAGTTTAAATTACATCAGGATATTAGCTGGAACGAAGCCCATTCCGCGAACAGTATTTTTCAGGACAGCCGCAAAAATCTCTGGTATGGATGTGAAAACTGCGGCGTTTTCGTTTCTGACGGCGAAAAGATCATTGCCAAATATTCGACCGAAAACGGTCTGGTCGGAAACGTCGTGCACGTCATTTACGAATCGCGCGACGGTTCGATCTGGTTCGGCACACGCAACGGAATAAGTCAGTTAAAGGACGGAAAATTTACTAATTTTACAAGTGAAAACGGCTTGTCGAATGAATATGTCCGCGATATTTACGAAGATGCCGACGGCGCGTTTTGGTTTGGAACTTACGGCGGCGGTTTGGATCGTTTCAAAGACGGGAAATTTGTTTCCGTGACGACTAAAGACGGGCTTTTCGACGACATCGTTTCGCGGATTTTGATCGATGACGACGACAACTTTTGGATGCTCGGCAATCGCGGAATTTATTCGGTCAATCGAAAGATGCTGAATGATTTTGCCGATCGGAAGATCGATCAGGTTTACTGTTCCGCTTATACGACTGCTGACGGAATGCTGACGAGCGAGGGAAACGGCGGTTATCAGGGGGCGGGACTCAGGGCAAAAGACGGAAAATTATGGTTTCCGATGATCAAAGGCGTGGTTGTCATCGATCCGAAACAGGAAAAAACGCCGCCGCCGAAACCGCTCATCGATGAGGTCGTTCTCAACGGAAAACGCGTCGATATTTCGGAAAAGGTCGAGATCAGCCCGGGCAATGAAAGTTTGGAAGTAAGCTATACGGGCATCAATTTCCGCAAACCCGACCAGATTCGTTTTCGTTATCGGCTTGCGGGTTTGGACGAAAAATGGACGGAAGCCGGTTTGCGGCGGCTGGCGAATTACCCGTATCTGCCGTCTGGAAAATACAAGTTTCAACTGACGGCGGCAAATGCGGACGGCGTTTGGAGCAATGAGATCGCCGAATTCGAGATCGTCGTGAATCCGCCTTTTTGGAAAACTTGGTGGTTTTTGCTGCTCGATCCGGCAGTTATCTTTTTGATCATCGTTTTCGTTTATAAAGTTCGCAGCCGCCGTTTTGAAAAAGCAAGAGTTTTGCAGGAAGAATTTGCGCGGAAGCTGCTCGACACGCAGGAAAGCGAACGCCGCCGCATCGCTTCGGATATTCACGACAATCTCGGTCAACAACTTCTCGTGATCAAAAATTGGGCGGGTTATTGTTTGTCGAAAATTGCCGAAAAAGACAAGCTCCGCAAACAGATCGAGCAGATCGACGAAACTGCCGAGCAGGCTCTCGACGAGGTTCGCGCGTTGGCAAAGAACCTGAGTCCGTATCATCTCGACAAAGCCGGATTGACCAACACGGTCATCTATATGGTCAGGCAGGTTGCCGAATCGGGCGGCATCGAATTGGAATTGGATTTTGCGAAGATCGACGATTTTCTGCCAAAATCGGCGGAAATCTATCTTTACCGCATCATTCAGGAAGCGATGAATAATGCCGTCAAACATTCCGAAGCGAAAAATGTAAAAGTAACGGCGGAGATCAAAGACGATGTTTTGACCATTAAAATAAAGGACGACGGCAAAGGTTTTTATTATTATCAAACCGAAAGCGAAAATTTCGGTCACGGGCTGAGCGGAATGATCAAACGCGCCGAGATGCTGCAAGGGAATTTAACGATCAAATCGAATATCGGGAACGGTACGCTGATCCGTTTCGAGTTGGATAAAAACGATTTATAAATTATGTGAATCAAGCTTAGAAACTGAAGAGATTCTTTGCGCTTTTTGCGTAAAACTTTGCGGACTTTGCGTTTAAATTTAACTTAACCGCAAAGTCCGCAAAGAAAAAACTCAAGACGCAAAGTTCGCAAAGTAT
>DAITPE010000168.1:0-10169 GCA_036833775.1 Pyrinomonadaceae bacterium
CACGCTTCCTTGCGGTCGCGTTTCTGCCTGTTTATGCCGCCGTCGATTTTCTTTGGAGGACTTTTTCGTAAAATTCGATGTATTGCGGGATGATCTTGCCCGTGCTGTAGCGCGAGATGGCGAGTTCGCGTCCGCGTTTGCCGAAGGTTTCGCGCAAATCTTCGTCCGTGATGAGTTTTAGAACGTCGTCGCTCATCTTGTCGGTGTCGCTCACGTCGCTTAAAAAACCCGTTTCGCCGTCATTGACGACTTCGGGAATGCCGCCGACACGCGATGCGATGACGGGCAATTCGCAAGCCTGCGCTTCGAGCGCGGCAAGCCCGAATGATTCTAATTCGGACGGCAACAGCGAAATGTCCGCCGCGCCGAGATAATCGGCGATGTTCGGTTGTTTGCCGACGAATTCGACCTTTTCGAGCACGTTCAAAAGCCGTGCGCGATGATGAACCGACGAATATTCGGGACCGTCGCCGACCATGACGAGCCGCGCATCGCCGCCTTTTTGCAGGACTTTGGCGAGAATTTCGACGCAATCGACCGGACGTTTGACGGCGCGGAAATTCGATAAATGCACGAGAACTTTTTCGCCGTTCGGCGCGAGTTCTTTGCGTAAAGGCGAATCGACGTTGCGTTTGTAATGATCGCCGCAGATAAAATTCGGGATAACTTCGATGTCGTCGAAATCGAAAGTTTCGATCGTCGCCTGCTTCAAAAATCTCGAAACCGCCGTCACGCCGTCCGATTGCTGAATGCCGTAACGCGTGATCGGCAGATACGAACGGTCTGCGCCGACGAGCGTAATATCCGTCCCGTGAAGCGTCGTGATAACGGGAACATAGCGTTTATCTTTGATGGATTCACGCGCCAGAATCGCCGAGATCGAATGCGGAATCGCGTAATGAACGTGCAGTAGATCGAGTTTTTCGGCACGTGCGACGGTCGCCATTTTCGTTGCCAGCGCAAGGTCGTAAGGCTGATGTTCGAACAGCGGATACGACATCATTTCGACTTCGTGAAACTGGATGCGTTCGTTCAGTTCGAGCAAGCGCGTCGGCAGGCTCGACGAAATAAAATGGACATTATGACCGCGCTCAGCAAGCTCGCGCCCAAGCTCCGAACCGACGATCCCGCTGCCGCCGTATGATGGATAAACCGTAATTCCGATGTTCATAAAACTATTTAACGCTTAATTGTAAACTATTCGATGTAAAAAATATTACCCGCGAAATACGCGAAACACACGAAATTATTTTATTTTTCTTTTTTCGTGTCTTTTCGCGTATTTCGCGGGTAAAAAAATCTTTGTTTTTTAACCCAAACTCGTTCCCAAAAGCCATTGTCCGCCGTCCACGACGAGCGTTACGCCGTTGATGTAGCTTGCCGCGTCGGACGCGAGAAAAAGCGCGGCGTTTTCGATGTCGGCGATGCGTCCGAATCTTTGCAAAGGAATGCGTTTCGTCAGTTTTTCCTTCAAAGGTTCGGGCAAAAGGCGTTTCATTCCTTCGGTATCTTCGATCGGTCCAGGCGCGATGCCGTTGACGCGGATGCCGTATCTGCCCCATTCGACCGAAAGATTGCGCGTGATCGCGTCAACTCCGGCTTTCGCCGCCGAAACGTGAATCTGCATCGGCGTTGCGAGATAATGAAGCGTCGCGGAAATGTTCAGGATTTGTCCGCTCGATTTTTTCAACTCTTTGAACGCCGCGCGGCAGACGTTGAAAGTGCCTTTCGTATCGATGTCAACGACCGTTCCGAAGCCGTTCGTCGAAAGTTCTTCCGCATTGCAGAGAAAATTTCCCGCCGCGCCGTTGACGACAATATCGATCTTTCCGAAATGATCGACCGTTTCGGAAATCGCGCGTTCGACGGCTTCAAAATCGCGCACGTCCGCCACGACCGCGAAACATTCGCCGCCGTTTTCTTCGATAAATTGCTTCTGCGCGATCAGATTTTCTTCCTTGCGCGAAGTGATCGCGATTTTTGCGCCCGCCGCCGCAAAAGCCCGCGCCACGCCGCCCGTAATTCCCGTCGCACCGCCTGTTACAAAGGCGACTTTTCCTTGTAAAATATTATCTGCAAAAATTTTATTCATAATGAAAAAAATATTAACACAAGAATTTAACCACAGAGACACAGAGACACAGAGATTTCAAAACTATATGAAAAAAATTAAAGAAAGATTAGTAAATAAGCGGTTTTTAATTTTTATTACTCTGTGTCTCTGTGTCTCTGTGGTGAGTTTGTCGTGCAGTTCGCCGCCGAGCGATTTGCGTTCTTTTTTGCCTGCCGACACGCTCGTTTATATGGAAACGAATGATCTCGGCAAAACGCTCGATTCTTTGACCGAAAGCAAGGCGTTTATGGAAGCCGCGAAGGAAAAACCGAACTTTTCCGCGCTCAAAAATATGCAGGTCGCGATCGCCGTGACGGGTTTTGAAAGCTCGGAAACGCAGGTCACGGACGATCAAAAAGTCGGCAAGATCAAACCGCATTTTATCGCCGTTGCCGACACGCACGCTTGGAATTCACAGACGCTTTCATTTGCCGAAAACACTCTGGGCGAATTTGTTAATGAAACTTACGGCGGCGAAGTTTCGCTCGAAACTTCGGATAAAAACGGCGGAAAATACTTTGTTTGGACGGCGACCGACGGACGAAAAGTTTTCGCGTTCGTCGAAAAATCGCTCGTCTTTTTCAGCAACGACGAAAGCGGTTTGGAAAAGGTTTTCGCCGTCAAGAAAGGCGAAGCCGACAGTTTTGCGAAAAGCGGAAAATCGTTTGAAAAAGCGGAAAACATTCTCGCAAATGCTTACGTTTCGGGCGAAGGCGTGGCACAGTTCGCCAACATCGCCGGAATTTCGACCGCGATCGACGCGACCGACAGCGAAGAAGGCAGAAGTTTTATCGCCGGAGTTTTGCCGCAAATCTTGCAGAAAACCGTCAAGGAAGTTTATTGGACGGCGACAAAAACCGAGCAGGGAATCGAGGATAAATACCAAATAATGCTCGACGCGGAATCGGCAAAAGTTTTCAGGGAAACGATGATTTCAGCCGCACCGAAAGAAGGCAATTCGGCGGTTTTTATTCCGAACGAATTTTATTCCGTGACGCGCTACAACCTGCAAAATCCGCAGGTTTCGTGGCGCAGTTTGCTGCTCGTAACGGCTAATCAAACCGACAAATTGAGCGGAAGCGTTTTGACCGAATTTGCCGGAAGTCTGCTTGAAAGTTACGGAATTTCCGACGCTGAAACTTTTCTGAGTGCGATCGATGCGCCGATCTTTACGGTTCAATTCGACGCGGAAGGCGAAAATGCCGTCTTGATCGCCGAAGTGAAAAACGCCGAAAACGTGAAGAAATCTTTTTCCGAAGTTGATTTCAAAAAAGCCGCCGAAAAACTTGAAAATGCCGAAGTTTGGAAAGATAAAGATGACGAAAATGCGGTCGCTTTTGTTGAAAATAAAGTGATTTCGGGCGATAAGGAAAGCGTCGCAAAAGCTTTGCAGGCAAAGCAAAACGGGCAGAATTTCGCGCAAAATTCGTTTAGTGCGAAATTGAACGAAAGCAAAGCCGTTTCCGCGACTTTCGGGAAAGATTCGGGCGAAAAGATCGTCGAAGTTTTGGGTGACAAAAAAGCGGAAAATCTGCAAATGACGACGAATTTTTTGACCGAAACGCGTTTCACCGAAAAAGGCGTCGAACGCAAAACTGTTTCGCCTTTCGGTTTGCTCGGCACGATCTTGGAGCAATTTGCGAAAGAGCAATAAGAAATTGGAACGCGGATTTGGCGGATCAGGCGGGTTTGCGCGGATATTTTTACAAAATAAATTCGTTTAATCTGCCAAATCTGTGAAATCCGCATTCTATTTTTTCTTCTGTTTCAAAACTTTTTTTCTTAAACTCCGCACGTTTTTTGCGATCCATTTTTCGGCTTCTTCAAAATATTGAAACTTTCGTTCGTTGCGTTTGAACTGCGGCGAATGCACGACGCGTCTGCCGTTTTTTATTTCGACGGGATGAAAAATATGCAGCATTTCGTGGTAAACGACGTATTCGACGACGAAAGGCGGAACTTTTTTGTCGTCCAACGATTTGCTTATAATGATCGCTTGATGCGTCGAATCGTGATGACCTAAGATTCGGAAGGTTTGCCCGCTCGACCAGCTTAAAACGGGTTTTGGAATCGCGTCGCGGAAATAAATTTCGTTGATGTCGTCGAAAATTTCGTCCAGATCGTAAACTTCGCCTTTCGCGGAAGTGATGATCTTTCGTCCGCGAGTTTTTTTATTTTCAAGTGCTTGCTCACGAATTTCCTGAGTTTTGATGAATTCTGTATAAACTTCGCGCGCTTTCGGCGGAACTTTTTTTCGCAAGATTTTGGCGACCAAAATATACGCGAGAGCTTTTTGACCTTCGAGCGGCATTTCGCGGCAGATTTCGGCGATGCGAACGAAAATTTTGCCGTTGCGGACACGAATAGTGTGATTAATTCCGATGTATGGATAAAAACGGATTTCGATTTCGGGAATCGGTTTCGTTTTTTCAAAAGTTTGAAAAGCTTCTTCGTAAATTTTTTTTATTTGTTCGATCTTTTCGTTCATTTTATGTCGGCGGCTAATAATTTATTGAGTTTTGCGAACTTTTATTCGGTAAAATATTTATTATTGCCAAAAATGTTTGTCAAAGTTTAACTATTTATTTCTTGACATAGTTAGCCGTAAAATGCTATTCATTTTTATAGCGAAAGCATACCGTTTCTATCGGTATGCATCAAATTCAGTGATGAATGTCCGCGATTTTAACCTTAAAATCGAGAAAAATTTAGATTTTCCCGATTCACGCGGGCAGATAATTCTCTCGACGATCATCAATGAACATCTCATCACGGGTGAACCGGTCGGTTCAAAAGCAATTGCCGAAAAATTTGCCAACGCATCGGGTTTAAGCTCGGCAACGATTCGCAATGTCATGAGCGACCTCGAAGAACGCGGGCTTTTAGAACAGCCGCACACGTCTGCCGGACGCGTTCCGACAGACAAAGGTTATCGGTTCTATGTTGATAATATGCTCGGAGTTTTGAGCATTTCAAACGAAGACCTTCATCTCATCAGCGAAGAATTCGGTTTGAACGATCATCTTTTATCGGAAACGCCCGATCGTTTGATGGAAAAAACTTCACAGCTTCTTTCGGCTCTTTCAAATAATGTCGGCATTGTCGTTTCGCCTTCGTTGGCAAACGATCGCTTACAGCATATCGAATTCGTCAATTTATCCGAAAAACGGGTTCTGGTCGTTCTGGTTTCTGCACCGAATATCGTGCATAACAAGATCATTCGGCTGAAAGAAACTTTAACGCAAGATGAACTCGACCGAACGGCGCGCTATTTGAACGCTGAGTTCGGCGGAAAAAGTTTGACGGAAATTCGCGCAAAGATTCTGCAATTGATGCACGAAGAAAAGGCTTTATTCGACAAAATGCTGCAAACGGCGGTGATTCTTTGCTCGCAAAGCATCGAAGACGAAGAAGACAATCTCGGCGAAGTTTACGTTGACGGAACATCGAATATTTTGGGGAAACCCGATTTTGCAGATTTCAGACGTTTGCGTGAATTATTGAAAACCATTGAAGAAAAATCGCGGCTGATGCAGATTCTTAACGAATGCATCGAACGCGAAAACACGGCAAAAGGAAACGTGCAGGTCGTGATCGGAAGCGAAAACACGGCACCGTCTTTCCAAAATTGCACACTCATTACCGCGCCTTACCGTATCGGCAACGGCTCGGTTATCGGCACCTTAAGCGTTTTAGGACCGACGCGAATTGAATACGCACGAATGATCTCGATCGTCAGCTATGTCGCCAAAATTCTCGAAAAAATGATGACTAAGCAGCTTTCGAATAACTAAACCAAAAACAAACTAACAAGTAGGGTCATATCAAATGAACTCCAACCAAGAAATGGATAACATCGAAGAATTTTCGGACGAGATCGAATTATCAAGCACGATTTCCGTTGACGATTTCATCAAAGAACTCGAAGCCAAAGAGAAGGATTTGCATATTTCTCCCGATTTGGTGATCGAGGTCGGTGAATCCGAATACGACGAGCGAAAAATTCCTGAATTTTTCGTTCCCGAAATGTCTATCGAGATCGAAAGAAACGGGGAAACTTCATTTGCGGGCACGAATGCAAATTCAAACGCAAGCAAACCTGCGGTCGATCAAAAGTTTGTTTCCGATCTCGAAGGAAAAGTTAAAGAATTAACCTCTAAAGTCGAAAAAATGGAGTCTGAACGAAGCGGGATTTTGGAAAATTCGCTCCGTCGGCAGAAAGATTTTGAAAATTACAGAAATCGCACGGAACGCGAAAGACGGGAAACATATCTCAATCAAATCTCGAATTTGGCAACGCAAATGCTGCCCGTTCTCGATAATTTGAACCGTGCGCTCGATTTTGCCAAACCTGTTTTTGACGAAACTCAAAACGAATTTAAGCAGTTTTTTGAAGGTATTGTGTTGGTTAATCAACAGTTGAATGAAGTTTTAGCAGGGATGGGCGTGCAACCGATAGCCTCGATCGGCGAACGTTTCGATCCGCATTTTCACGAAGCCGTGGCAACTGAAGAGAGTGTGCATTTCCCGCCGAATTATATTTCGGGGGAACTTCTCAGAGGTTATCGTATCGGCGACAAGGTAATTCGTCCGGCAATGGTCAAGGTAGCGGTTGCACCAACCGTTAGAAAGACCGTAAATACGGACGATATTTTTGGCGATTTGATGGATATTTCTGTCGAGTCGGAATAAAACTACAGCAGATTCTTCCATAATTCACCCTGTAAAACCCTAATAATATGAGTAAAGTAATAGGAATAGATTTAGGCACAACCAACTGCTGCGTTTCGGTTTTGGAAGGCGGAACCGTGCAGATTATTTCCAACAAAGAAGGCGGCAGAACAACGCCTTCGGTCGTTGGTTTCACGGACAAAGACGAACGTCTTGTCGGACAGATCGCCAAACGTCAGGCAGTCACGAATGCGGCAAACACTTTGTATGCCGTCAAACGTCTGATCGGACGCAAATACGATTCGCCCGAAGTCGAAAAAATGCGCGAAACCGTGCCTTTCGAGATCGTCGAAGCACCGAACGGCGACGCACATATCCGCGTTCTCGACCGCGTTTACAGTCCGCCCGAAATTTCTGCGATCGTTTTACAACGCCTGAAATTATCGGCGGAAGAATTTTTGGGGGATAAAGTTTCCGAAGCGATCATCACCGTTCCGGCGTATTTCGATGATATGCAGCGTCAGGCGACGCGCGATTCGGGAAAAATTGCCGGTCTCGAAGTCGAACGCATCATCAACGAGCCGACAGCCGCCGCGCTTGCCTACGGTTTCGGCAAACAAAAGACCGAAAAAGTTGCCGTTTACGACCTTGGCGGCGGAACGTTCGATATTTCTATTCTCGAAATCAACGACGGCGTTTTCGAAGTTCTTTCAACGTCGGGAAACACGTTTCTCGGCGGCGAGGATTTCGACCAACGCGTGATTAATTGGCTCGTCGAAAATTTCAAATCCGAAAACGGTATTGATCTGAAAGAAGACCGACTTGCGCTTCAGCGTTTGAAAGAAGCCGCCGAACGTGCGAAATGCGAACTTTCGACCGTTTCCGAAACGACGATCAATCTGCCGTTTATTGCCGCCGATCCGACCGGACCGAAACACATCAACACGGTTTTGACGCGCACGAAATTTGAAGAATTGGTGCAGGATTTGGTCGAATCGACCGTTGAACCGTGCCAGAAAGCACTTTGGGACGCGAAACTGCAAACCGAAGATATTGACAAAGTTATTCTCGTCGGCGGACAAACTCGCTCGCCGATCGTGACGCAAACCGTGACCGAAGTTTTCGGCAAAGAACCTTCTTCGGAAATTAATCCCGATGAAGTCGTCGCGATGGGCGCGGCGATTCAGGGTGGCGTTTTGACGGGTGACGTGAAAGACATCGTTCTGCTCGACGTTCTGCCGCTTTCTTTGGGGCTTGAAACGCGCGGCGGTTTGTTCGTTAAATTGATTTCGCGCAACGCGACGATTCCGCTGAAAAGCACGATGACGTTTACGACCGTCGTTGACAATCAGCAGTCGGTGGAAATTCATATTTTGCAAGGCGAACGCGAAATTGCGAGCGCAAACCGCAGTCTTGGCAAATTTGAACTCGTCGGCATTCCGCCGAGTCCGCGCGGCGTTCCGCAGATCGACGTAAGTTTTGAAATTGACGCAAACGGTATCGTTAATGTTTCCGCGAAAGACAAGATGACCGGACTCGAACAAGCGATGCAGATCACGCCTTCGTCGGGACTTGCGCCGGATGAGATCGAACTTCTGATTATGGAAGCCGAAAAATCCGTCGAAACCGACCGCCAGACGAAAGAATTGATTATGCAGAAAAACCGTCTCGATTCGCTCATCAAAAATGCGCGCAAAACGATGGCGGAATTCGGCAAATCGTTCCCGCAAGAAGAACAAAAGCAAATCGCCGATGATCTGAACAATGCGGAGGAAGCGTTGAACAACGATGATGCGGATGAAATCAAAATGGCTTTGACCAGAGTCGATGCGATTTCCAAACGCGTTACGGAATCGCTTTTGACGATGGTTTAAGTTTGAAAATAAACGCGCCGAAATTTGCGGGTTGAATTTAAACTTGAGAAAAATTCGGCGTTGTCGCAAAATTGAGATACGTCAGTTCATTAAATTGGGCTGGCGTTCTCTTTGTTTTGAATTTTAGATTTTAGATTGTGAGTGATTAAAATTCCCGATTTAATAATTTGAAGTTTGAAATTTGGAATTTAAAATAAAAAAGTTATGGCAAAACGAGATTATTACGAAGTTTTAGAAGTTTCAAAAACTGCCGGCGAGCAGGAAATCAAAACCGCTTACCGTAAATTGGCGGTCAAATATCATCCCGACAAAAATCCCGACGATCCGCACGCCGAAGAAAAATTCAAGGAATGCGCCGAAGCTTATTCGGTTTTGTCGGATGCACAAAAACGTGCGGCTTACGACCGTTTCGGACATTCGGCGGCAGGCGCGGGCGCAGGCGGACAAGGTTTCGGTTTCGATCCGAACGGATTTTCGAACATCGAAGACATTTTCGATCTTTTCGGTTTCGGCGATATGTTCGGCAGACAAGGCGGCGGCGGTCGCAGCCGTTCAAACGTTCAGCGCGGTGCCGATTTGCGTTACGACCTTGAAATTTCGCTCGAAGATGCGGCAGCCGGAAAAGAAGAAAAACTCCGCATTCCTCGGCTCGAAACCTGCGACGAATGCGACGGCAAAGGCGCGGAAAAGGGAAGTTCAGCCGAAACCTGCATCACTTGTCAGGGAAGCGGACAAACGCGTTATCAGCAGGGATTTTTCAGCGTGATGCGCACTTGTCCGAATTGCGCGGGCAAAGGTCAGATCATCAAAAATCCGTGTAAAAAATGCCGTGGCGCAGGTCGTGTCGAGAAAGAAAAAACTCTCGAAATCAAAATTCCCGCAGGCGTCGAAACGGGTTCGCGTCTGCGCGTCACGAGCGAAGGCGAAGCAGGCGTAAACGGCGGACCTTCGGGCGATCTTTTCGTCGTCATCCACGTCGCCGAACACGAAACTTTCGAGCGTCAGGGCGCAAATCTTTATTCGGCGATTCCGATCACGTTTTCGCAAGCCGCGCTCGGTGCGGAAATTTCCGTAAAAACGCTCGACGGCGAAGAACCTTTGAAAATTCCCGCCGGAACGCAGACGGGAACGGTTTTCCGCGTGAAAAATCAAGGAATGCCCGTTTTAGGCGGACGCGGAAAAGGCGATCTTTTCGTTGCCGCAACCGTGATTACGCCGAAAACTTTGACGAAAGAACAACGCAAACTGCTCGAACAGCTTGCCGAGATCGAAGATGTCGAATTTCAAGACCCGTCTTTTATGGACAAGGTGAGAAATATTTTCGGTTAATTTTTGGACGAAGAAAAGGAAAAGACTGTCGTATAAAATCGGCAGTCTTTTTGCTTTATTTGAGCGAAAAATTGTAAACGGCTTTTTCGTTTTCGGCTTGTAGTTCGAGCCGGTAATTTCCTTTTTCGAGCTTTGCGGACGGCAATAGCAGACGAACTTCCGAACCTGCGGAATTTTGATAA
>DAITPE010000169.1:0-10125 GCA_036833775.1 Pyrinomonadaceae bacterium
GATGTTGCCGTCAGTCTCGACAATCTTTATCGAAGCATCACGGTTTTGATGCTTCGCGCGAGCGCGGAATTAGACGCTTCTTTAATGCGAAAAGCCGCCGAACTGCTCGTGCCGGTGCGCGACGCTTGGGAAACCAACGCGCAAAAGCTTGCTGCCCCCGCCCCCGTTTTCAATTCTGCGCAAGCCGCGATCGACGCTTTCAAATCGGCAATCTAAGTTAGTTTCAATTAAATAAAAATTCAATGATTAATCCCGAAATAATCAACGAAAAATCAGATTCGCTCATCGATCTTCTGACGGCGCAATGCGGCGATCTCGAAAAACTGCTGGCTCTGGCGCGTGAAGAAACGCGTGCGGCGGAAGAAAAGGATTTCGAGAAAATTATGGAGATCGTGTCCGAACGCGAATTGCTCAGCCGACGGCTCGAAACATTTCATCATCAAATTTCCGAACTGCGCGGAAAATTGACCGAAGCCGATGAACTCAACAAAACGAGAGTTTCGGCAAGAGTCGTCGAACTCGCTTCGGAAACTCTGGCGCAAGACGCGACGACACGAAAATTATTGACTGCTTCGAGAAATGAGGCGGCTGAAAAAATGAAAAATTTTTCGGTCACAAAACGCGGCGCAAACGCCTATCTTCACGAAGACAAACGCGGAATGGCATACGACATCAGCGTTTGAAACGAAAACTTAAGTCGAAAACCTGCTTTCCAACGCTTACGATCGAGCAAAAAACACGAAGTTTTTAAAAAAAGACACGAAGTATTCTAAAAAAGACACGAAGTTTACGCAAAACTTTGTGAACTTTTCCAAAAACTACACGAAGTTTTCGCTAAAAGACACGAAGTTTTATGAAAACTACACGAAGTTTTTATAAAAAGACACGAAGTTTTTGATAAAAGACACGAAGTTTATGGCAAAAGACACAAAGAAAATGAAAAACTTCGTGTAGTTTTTTTAAAAAGACACGAAGTTTTATGAAAACTTCGTGTCTTTGATTGGAAAAGTCGGCAGAAAAAAAAGGAAGGAAGTATTTTTATGATGAAAATACTTCCTTCCTTTTTCTGAATTATTTGCGGTCTGATTATTCTTCGCCGACGAAAACTTCTTCTTTATCGGTTTCTTCTTCGGTTTCGATGTGCAGGCGTTTGATCTTTTCGACGAGCGTCGTGCGTTTCATATTTAGAAGTTTCGCCGCCTGCATTTTGTTGCCGCCCGTTTTTTCGAGCGTTTGCAGTAAAAGTTCGCGTTCGACTTGTGAAACTACGCCCGTAAAATCAATTCCTTCGTCGGGAATCGTTGACGGAATAAAGCTCGTGGCGGTCGGGATTTGGAAAAGATTCTGTTGATTTTTGATCTCTTCGGGAAAATGTTCGAGATTGACGGTCGGGCTGATGCCTGAAAAAACGGCGGCGCGTTCCATACAATTTTGAAGCTGGCGAACATTGCCGGGAAAACTGTAGGAAATCAGCGAATGATGCGCTTCGTCGGCAATGGTTTTTTCGGGCAAACCGACGGATTTACAGAATTTTTCGAGCAATCCTTGCGCGATCGGCATAATGTCGTCGGGACGTTCGCGCAAAGGCGGAACTCGCAGATGAACGACGTTCAAACGATGATAAAGGTCGGGACGAAAACTTCCGTCGGCGATCTTTTTGTCCAGATTCGCACTCGTTGCGGCAACGACGCGCACATCGACTTTAACGGTTTTCGACGAACCGAGTTTTTCAAATTCGCTTTCCTGCAAAACTCTTAAAAGCTTCGACTGCAAAGCCATATTCATATCGCCGATCTCGTCGAGAAAAAGCGTTCCGCCGTCGGCTTGTTCAAAACGTCCTTTGCGGTCGGTTTGTGCGCCCGTAAACGCGCCTTTGACGTGTCCGAAAAGTTCGTCTTCGAGAAGCTGTTCGGGAACGGCGGCGCAATTCAAGGCGACAAAAGGCGCATCGGCGCGCGGACTCGTAAAATGAATCGCTTTGGCGATCAATTCCTTGCCCGTTCCGGTTTCGCCCGTGACCAAAACATTGATTTTATAAGGTGCGATCGTTTTTACTTGTTCGAGTAAATTCAGCATCACGGCTGATTTTGCGATCAGCGGCGAATTTGAAACCGTCAGAATCGTGACGGGCGAAGGCGTTTGCTGAATTTTTTCGACCGCAACGCGAATCGCGCTGATCAGATCGCTCAAACCGACAGGTTTGCACAAAAAATCAGCCGCGCCGAGCTTCATCGCCTGAACCGCCGTGTCGATCGTGCCGAAACCTGTCATCACGAGCATATAAGCGTTCGGATTGCTTTGCAGACAAACAGGCAAAATCTCCAAACCCGTTTTTCCGGGCAGATTTACGTCGGTCAATAAAATGTCGAATTTTTCTTCTTGGAGACGTTTGAACGCTTCTTCGGCAGACCCTAAACCTTCGGGTGAATGACCTTCGAGGGCGATAGATTCGAGAAGTAAAGAACGAAGACGGGCATCATCTTCGACGACTAGTATTTTTGTTTTCATACTTTAGCAGGAGTTGGGGCAAATAGGTTGGCATTGAAAGAATCAATGCTATTCACAAAATAAACCTTTAAAACAATTTTTTCAAGACTATTGTCAAAAAATTGACGTTTTATCTTGACACTTGACACCCGCAAAGCAAAAAAAATTGACGCTTTTTCGACACTAAAAACACGAAAAGCCCGTAAAATCGGGCTTTTTAATTTCGGCACGGCTGTTGCAGATTAGTCGGTGGAGGTCACAGATGCCTTTAACACCGACAGATAACATTACGAATTTATTGCAAAACTTCATGGACGTGCAGAGCAAACGCGCTCAGGTCATTGCCGGAAATATCGCCAACGCCGACACAGCGGGTTACGTCGCCAAAGAATTGCAGTTTGATGATTATCTGAATGAAGCTGTCCGCCAAAGCTCGCTCCCATACTCTCAACAAGATTCACGAGCTTTGAATTCCTACGAACCGATCATCTCTGAGCAAACTCCCACGGTGATCGGTTTAGACGGAAATACGGTCGATGTCGGTCGCGAAATGGCGGATATGGCACAAACCGGAACGAATTTTAATTTCGGCGCAAAGATGATCCAGTCAAGATTCAAACTTTTACGCGCCGCGATACGCGAAGGAAGATGACTCGATTTTGGATTTGGGAATGCGGATTTGGGATTTGAAAAATCTTAAATTTGCTTTATAAATCAAAAATCCCAAATCGAAAATCCCAAATTGTTATGTCACTGTTCACAATCTTCAAAATCTCATCGCAGGGAATGCAGACGCAGCGCGAACGACTCGAAGCTGCGTCTGCTAATCTTGCCAACGCGAACACGACGCGCACGAGTTCGGGAAAACCGTATCAACGCCGCGACGTGGTTTTTACGACGCAGGAAGTTTCCGATAAATGGAACGAAAATGCGACGGAAAACGGTCTTTTTCTCAACGATCAATCAGCAGTCGGCGTTCGCTCGGAAATTCAACTTGCGGACGAAAATCAATTCGTGATGCAGTATCAGCCCGGACATCCTGACGCTGACGCAAACGGATATGTGAAATTGCCCGATGTCGATCCGCTCGAAGAAACGGTCAATATGATGTCGGCGGCGCGTTCGTTTGAAGCAAACGCAACGGTTTTCAATACTGCCAAAGAATTGGCGCGAATCAGCCTGAATCTCGGCGATTCCTAATTTTAAGTTTTTTAGATTCTCCCGATGAACATTAACGGATTTTCACCACAACCGATCTTACCGCTGACGCAGACAAATCAGACGAGCGCGGCGACCGACAGATCTTTCAACGGAGATTTCGGTTCGCTCGTGCAAGGCGCGGTAGATTCGATCGACGGCGTGCAAAAAGGCGCGGAACAGGAAATCGCCAAAGCCGTCACGGGCGAATCGCCCGATCTGCACAAAACCATTATTTCATTGCAGTCTTCCGATCTGAAATTTCAACTCGGACTTCAAGTCCGCAACAAACTTATCGGCGCATACGAAGAAATAATGAGGATGCAAGTTTGAAAAATTTAGTTTTTAGTTTTTGGTTTTTAGTTTTTAGCGAAATCGCTTGAACCAAAAACCAAAGACCAAAAACCAAAGACCAAAAACCAATTTATGGCTTCTCCTTTAGAACAAGTTAAAGAAATCTGGGCAAAACTGCCGATGGCGGGTCGCATTTCGACGATCGGTGCGGCGGTGGCGACAATCGCCATTATCGGTGCGCTCGTTTATTACGGAACAGCGACCGAATACGGCGTTTTGTTTTCCGATCTGAAGGCTGAAGACGCACAGAAAATCGTCGAAAAACTGAAAGCCGCAAATGTTCCTTATTCTTTGACCACAAACGGCACGACGATCATGGTTCCGCCGAATAAAATCACCGAACTTCGTTTGCAAATGGCTGGCGAGGGAATGATTTCGGGCGGACACGTCGGTTTTGATCTTTTCGATAAAACGAATTTCGGCGCGACCGATTTTGCGCAACAAGTTAATTTCCGACGCGCGATCGAAGGCGAATTGTCGAAAACGCTCGAAGGAATGGACGAAGTCGAAGGCGTTCGGGTTCACATCACACCGAAAAAAGAATCGGTTTTCACCGAAAAAGAAGAAGGCGCAAAAGCTTCGGTAATGCTTCGCGTGAAACAAGGAAAAGAACTTTCCGCCGATCGAACCGAAGCGATCGTTAATTTGGTTGCAAGCTCGGTCGAAGGTTTGGACGCGGCGAATGTTGCCGTGATGGACACGCGCGGACGACTTCTTTCTGCACCGGGAAAAGGAAAAACCGGCGGAAGCGGTGATGCGAGCGCGTTTAATTCGCAGCTCGAAGCCAAACAAAAATACGAAGCCGAAACCGCAGCGCGCGTGATCGCTTTGCTCGAACCCGTCGTCGGCGAAAACCGCGTTCGTGCAGACATCGCGGCGGACGTCGATTTTTCGCAAGTCGAACAAACCGAAGAACGCTACAATCCGCAATCACAGGTCATTCGTTCACAGCAAACGACCGCAGAATCGCGAACCGCGAATGTGCAAAATCCGACTGGAACGGTCGGCGCACGCGCAAACGATCCGACGCTTCCGGTTCAGCCGAATCAACCCGCGCAAAATCAAGTCGGAAATAATGCGCGAAATTCAACGACGACAAATTTCGAGATCGACAAAACTACGCGGCGCACGATCGGCGGCGGCGGTCGCGTCAATCGAATGACGGTTTCGGTCGTGGTCGATTACAAAACTGTTGAAGGCGTTGACGTTGCACGCACGACGGAAGAAGTTCAGCAAATTCAAAATTTGGTCGCGGCGGCAGTCGGAACCGATCAAAATCGCGGCGATTCGGTCGTCGTCCAAACGATGGCGTTCAATAAACCGCCGACGGAAGAAGCCGCAGCGATGACTTGGCTCGATAAAAATAAAGTGTTGGTGGCGAATTTGACGAAATACGGTTCGCTCGTTTTGATCGCACTGCTGATCTTCTTGTTTGTGATTCGTCCCGCGAAAAAAGCTCTGAAAGCCGCCGCAACGCCGCCGGTAATTGAAGAAGAAACAAAATTGCTCGAAGCCGCGCAAGAAACGCCGGAAGAAACTTTAGAAGAGAAAAGGCTTGATGAAAATTCAGCCGAAGAATTAACCGAAAAAACGGCGGAACAGCTTGCGGAAGGTGAAAATTTACCCGAACTCGAACCCGGAATGACGGTCGCAGATTTGGAGGCGATGATGGATGCCGAAATGGAAAAAGATAACGATATTTTGAATGAAAGCGAACTCGATGCAGAACCGGTCGATGAAGAATTCCTTCGCGCCGACCGCATTAAAAAGGAAGTCGTTTATCAAACATTGAATGATACGGATTTAGTCGTCAGCACACTCAGAAGCTGGCTTAGAGAAGATTAAGTTAAATAATTTCAATAATTTATGTCACCGTCTGTCGAAGAAACAACTGAAGGAATCGAACTTAGAGAAGAAGCGTCGGAAGCTTTGATGATCGCGCCGAAACGTGCAGAAATGCCCGGCGCAAGAAAAGCGGCAATTTTGTGTCTTTCACTCGGCGAAGATGCGGCTGCGACGCTTTTCAAAAGTCTCAGTGAGGAAGAAATTCAGCAGCTTTCCAAAGAACTCGCGCTTTTGCCGGAAATAAACACGGGAATTTCAAATTTGATAATCGAAGAATTTCACCAGCTTTTGGCGGCGAAAAACTACATCACGACCGGCGGCGTAGATTATGCAAAACGCATTTTGATGAAATCTTTCGGACCGGAAGCCGCAAAACGTTTAACGGCAAAGGTTATGCATTCGCTCGAAGCTCCCGCAAATTTTGAAGCGATTCAGAAAACCGATCCGCAGCAATTAGCCAAATTGTTTCAGTCGGAACATCCGCAAACGATCGCGGTCGTGATGGCGCATCTCGATCCGGCAGTCGGTTCGCTGGTTTTACAACAATTGCCCGAAACGCTTCGCGCCGACATTATTTTGCGCCTCGCATCGCTGCAAACCGTTTCGCAAGACGTAGTTAAGCGAATCGCGCACGTTCTCAATCAAAAGCTCGCCGCCGTCAGCGGAATCAGCCGCACAAGTGTCGGCGGAGTTCGTTCGGTCGCTGATATTTGCAACCGTTTAGACCGCGAAACGATGCGTTTGATGCTCGAACAAATCGAAACCGAAAATCCCGATCTTTCGCTCGAAATCCGCAATATGATGGTTACGTTCGACGACATTCTGCTGATCGACGATGTCGGAATCCGTGAAATCCTGCAACGCGTTGACAAGAAAGTTCTTGCGCTTGCGCTCAAAGGAACGGTCGAAGAATTACAACAGCGTTTCTTCTCGAATATGTCGAGCCGCGCGGTCGAAATGATGAAGGAAGAAATGGAATTTATGGGACAGGTCAAGATGAAGGACGTGAGCGGCGCACAGCGCGAAATCATCGAAATCCTGCGCGAACTCGACGAACAAGGCGTGATCAGTCTCGGCGGTGGCGGCGGCGATGGAGGCGGCGACGAATATGTTAGCTAAAGTTGTCAAAAAAGAAGCCGCCGACAAAATTGCTTCGCTGAAAGTTTTCGATCTCGGCGCACAGCATAATAATCGCAAAGATTTGCAGAGTTTCGTTTTTCCGAATGCTTCAGATTTGCTGAAAACGAAAGAAACACAACATATTTCGGAACAAGAAAATCATTTTGAAATTATCGAAGAAAACGAAGAAGTTGCTTTAACTGCTTTAGTTACGGAAGAAGAACGAGCGCGGATGATCGAGGAAATTCTGCACGCAGCGCAACAGCAAGCGGATGAAATTATCAAAAAAGCCGAAGCTTATCAAGCCGACGTTCAGCAAGCCGCGATGGAAAAAGGTTTGAACGAAGCGCGGCAGACATTTGAAAAGGAAGTTGCCGAAAGAGTCGAGGCAGAAGTTTCGGCGGTGCGAGAAAATTTGGTTCAAACAATCGCGCAAATTTCGTCGCTCGAAGCGGAAATTACTTCAAAGATCGAAACCGAATTGCTCGAATTTTCACTCGAAATCGCCAAAAAAGTCGTCGGCAGAGAAGTTACGATCGACCGTGAAGTTGCTTTGACATTAGTAAAAATTTCGCTCGCAAAACTTCACAGCCGAACTTTTGCGCAAATTTATTTAAATCCGCAAGATTTAGCTTTCGTTGACGCGCACCGCGACCGTTTGAATTTTCAAGGCTCGATCGAACTCATCGCAGACAATTCGGTCACGCCCGGCGGTTGTTTGATTCACACCGAAACAGGCGACATCGACGCCAGAATCGAATCGCAATTCGACGAAATCGCCCACGGACTTTTGGGAAATTAATTTTTTATTAACCACAGATGAACACAGATACACACAGATTTATTAGAAAAGATAAAAGCATTGAAAAAGCAAAATCTGCTTTTTATCCGAGTTCATCTGTGTCCATCTGTGGCTAAATTTTCTTAATAAAATATGCTCGCTGCTTATCGCCAAAAATTACAAAAGATCGAAACGCTCAAATCAATCGGACGTGTAACGCGTGCGGTCGGGTTGATTATCGAATCAAACGGTCCGGCGGTTTCGGTCGGCGATCTTTGTTATTTGCCGACGGTCGGCGGCGGACGCGAAACGATGCTCGAAGTCGTCGGTTTTCGTGATAACAACGTGCTTTTAATGCCGCTCGGACAAATGCCGCCGGTGCGCGCGGGCGACACGATCGTTGCCGCCGGAGTTTCTAGCGAAATCGCGGTCGGCGAACAGCTTCTCGGCAGAACGATCGACGCGCTCGGTCGTCCGCTCGACGGTTTCGGCGAAATCAAAACCGACGAATCTTATCCGCTCAATCGCGTCATCACGAATCCGCTCGAACGCGCAAATATCGACGAAGCGATGGAAACCGGCGTGCGCGTGATCGACGGAATGCTGACGATCGGCGCAGGTCAGCGCATCGGGATTTTCGGCGGTTCTGGCGTCGGCAAATCGACTTTGCTCGGAATGATGGCGAAGCGTTCGGCGGCTGACATCAACGTCATCGCGCTGATCGGCGAACGCGGGCGCGAAGTTCGCGAATTTATCGAAAACGAACTCGGCGAAGAAGGAATGTCGCGCTCGGTGATGGTTGTTTCGACTTCGGACGATTCGGCTCTGGTGCGAATCCGTGCGGCTCTGGCGGCGACTGCGATTGCCGAATATTTCAAAGATCAAGGCGCAAATGTTCTTTTAATTATGGATTCGGTCACGCGTTTTTGTATGGCACAGCGTGAAATCGGGCTCGCGGCGGGCGAACCGCCGTCTTCAAAAGGTTACACACCGTCGGTTTTTGCGCTGCTTCCAAGACTTTTGGAACGCGCCGGAAAATTCGACAATGGCGGTTCGATCACGGGTTTTTACACGGTTTTGGTCGAAGGCGACGATATGAACGAGCCGATTGCCGACGCAGTTCGTTCGATTTTGGACGGGCACATCGTTCTTTCACGCGCACTTGCGGCGCAAAATCATTATCCGTGTATCGATGTTCTCAATTCTGCATCGCGCTTATTTTCAACGGTTGCGGAAAAGGAACACCGAAATCAAGCGGGAAAAGTTCGCGAATTGCTCGCGGCTTATCAGAAAGCCGAAGATTTGATCAATATCGGCGCGTATCAAATGGGCAGCAACCGCACGATCGATCTTGCGATTGCCAGACACGAAGAGATCATCAATTTTCTCAGACAAAGCCGCGACGAAGAAGCGCATTTGAATGAATCGATCGATCAGCTTCTGAACATTAAAACCGTATGAAAAAGTTTAAATTCACACTCCAGACCGTTCACAACGTCCGCGAAATGAATCAGGAACGCGAGCAAATCGCGTTGATGACGCTTCAAAGACAAGCGGACGAAATCGTCGAAAGGCTTGCACAGCTCGAAAAAATGCAGATCAAGGCGATCGAAACTTATTCTTCAAAACTCCGCATCGGCGAAGCCGTCAACATCGGGCAGATGGAATTGGAACTGAATCACATTTCCACGCTCGACCGTTTGAAAAGAAAAGCGCAGGAATTATTGAAGGAAAAAAAGGAAGCCTGCACCGCTCAGCAAAGAAAACTCGCCGCCGCAATGCGCGAAGTGAAAATTACGAAACGACTGCGTGAAACACAGGAAACGCGTTACAACCAAGAAGTTTCGCGTCAGGAGCAAACCGCGCTCGACGAAATAGTTGCAGCGAATTATGCCCGAAGATTGGTTTAAAAAATATGATAAATATGATTTCTCCGACATTCTTAAACTTCGATGCCGCAGGCAATAATTTGCCGGTAGCGAACACGGAAAACACTTTTTCAGATAAGGATTTTGCGACGTTTTTCGATCAAATGTTCGTTTATCCGACGAATGCTGCGCTTCCGTTTCAAAATCAAGTTTCCCCGCAAATTCTGCAAACGGAAACGGAAACATCACCACAGTTTGACCCGATTTGCATCAGACCGATCACGCCGAATCCGATGGAAACGGTCGGCGGAACGCCAGTCGAAACTCCGCCGATTTTGGAAATGCCGCAAAATCAATTGCCGACGATCGAAACGCCGCCAATAATTTTGCCGCCTGATTCAAATACCAGAGGAAAAGACACAAAAATCTTAACAGTGGAAACGCCGCCGATTCTTCCGCAGCAGACGACGAATC
>DAITPE010000170.1:0-10115 GCA_036833775.1 Pyrinomonadaceae bacterium
AAATATCAACATTCGGCTCAAATTTTCGATTTTCATAACTTTCTTCCTCAATTTGTCTAAAATTCGGGATCACATCACTACGCGAAAATTTTGCGAATGTCGGCTCAAATATTTACCTTTTCAAACAAAAAAGACGGAAAAACTTCCGTCTTTGCAAAGTGATTTCGGGTTGAATTATTGAAATTATTTTTCCTTCCTGTTCTTTTTCGGTTTGACGGTGCGCGAACGAACCAAAACTTTGAGTTCGCTCATAAATTCCGAAACATCTTCGAATTCGAGATAGACGGACGCGAAACGGACGTAGGAAACTTTGTCCAGAGCTTTCAGCCGTTTCATGATTATTTTGCCGATGTCGGTCGTGGCAAGTTCGCGGTCGGGCGAATCTTGGACGGCTTTTTCTACTTCGTTGACGATCGATTCGAGCTGTGCGGCGGAAATCGGACGTTTTTCGCAGGCGCGAAGAAGTCCGGCGAGAATCTTGTTGCGCTCGAAAGTGGCGCGTTTGCCGTCTTTTTTGACGACCATATACGGAATTTCGTCGATGCGTTCGTAGGACGTGAAACGCCGTCCGCAGTCGAGACATTCGCGGCGGCGGCGAATCGAATCGCCTTCTTTCGATTCGCGCGAATCGACTACTTTATCTTCCAAAAATCCGCAAAATGGACATTTCATAAGTTTTCGATTTCGGATTTGCGATTTGCGATTTGAAAATCCGTTTTAGTTCTCTTCTCTTTCGGTATCGAAATGTGTTCGCTCGCTTCTTCATCATAATTCGGCGATTCAGATTCGATCTCTTCGACCGCGTTTTCGCTCGTCAAAAGATGCCTGAAACTAGAAACACTAATATCACCGCGCAGAAAATAATACAACCCAAAAAATATCGCCGGCGCAAAATAAACAAGATGCATTGCGATCGAAGCCGCCCAAGCTTTTTCGTCAACGACGTTCAAAAATATCAAACTTTTCGCCGTCGCCGAATGAAAGGCACCAGCCGCGCCGCCGGGAGTCGGAATGACCGAACTGAACGCCGCAAAGCCCATTATAAAAAGCGAATCGGTAAAAGTCAGCGGCAGATCGAACGCAAGAAGCACAAACCACGTCGGCAAAGCAATCGCCAGCCAAAGCGTCAGCGTCCAAAAACAGATCGAAACAACTTCGCGCCAATCGCGCAAAACGCCGAGCGCGGCGGCAAGTTGTTTCAGCAAACTCATAAAAATTTCTCTGAGTTTGACGGGAATAAACTTTTTATCTGTTAATTTGTCGAAAAACTTAATGATCGGTTCGGATTTTCGCTGAAAAATTATCAACGCCAGAAATCCGCAAACGATGCCGACGAGCATCATATTTCCGATGAATTTAATGTATGCAAATTCCGCTTCGCGTCCTGCGGGTGCTTTGTAAAAGATCAAATTGATCGCAAAAAAACAAATGATCGAAGCCAGATCGAAGATTCTTTCAACGCCCAAAGTCACCAAAGCAGCCGAAGGACGAACGCGTTTGTCGCGCATCGGAAGCCACATCGGGCGCACGATCTCGCCCATTCTGCCGATCAGAAAAACCGCCGTAAAACCGACCGTCGTCGTTGCAAAAAGCTCGCGCAAACTGCTCGGCGTGATCGGTTCGAGCAAAACCTGCCAGCGTTTGGCGCGCAAAAGATAGCCGAGACAAATGATCAAAGTTGCCGCCGCTAAATAGAAAGGATTCGCCTGTCTTAAACTTTGCGAAACCTCTTTCCAATCGAGATTCCGCCCGAAAAACCAGAATATAAAGGCGGCAAATAAAAATAAAAGTATGAATTTAATGTATTTACGCAAATTATTACTACCTGTTTTTGCCAATAAAAATTTATCTATCGTTATTATTTGATATGAAAACCGCATACATTACAGTTCTGTTACATACGCAGTAAAGACAAAAGATTAGCTTATTATTTCGCAAAACCGCAACAAGTTACGAAACAATAACCGTAAAATATACATTATTACTTTTAATCGTGCGCCGTTTCGCTGTTAAAATTTGAATTAATGAATCCGATCAGCAAAATCGTCTGGAAATTTTCCGCACAAGCGCGCCAAAAAAGAGCGCAAATGTTTCGCAGTTATTTTTCGATCGACGGAACGACGAAAATTCTCGATCTCGGCTCGGAAAACGGGACGAATATTTTCAATGTTCTGCAAAATACTTCTTATAATCCAAATAATGTTTACATCGCCGACATCAACGAAAATGCGGTCGAAGAAGGAAAAAGAAATTACGGATTCAACCCCGTTTTGATCGATGAAAGCGGAAAATTAGCGTTTGAAGACAAGTTTTTCGACATCGTTTATTGTTCGTCCGTGATCGAACACGTCACGGTCGTAAAATCGGACGTTTGGACTTGGAAAGACGGCAAAGAATTCCGCGAAGAATCTTTCAAACATCAGAAACTTTTTGCCGACGAAATCATCAGATTGGGCAAAAAATATTTCGTTCAAACGCCGTCGAAAAACTTTCCGGTCGAAAGTCATACGTGGCTGCCGATCGTCGGTTATTTGCCGCGCAAGCAATTTCTTCCCGTTCTGAAATTAAGCAATCGTTTCTGGGTAAAACAAGCCGAACCCGATTTTAATCTCCTCGACGCAAACGATATGAAAAGGCTTTTTCCCGACGCGAAAATCGTCAGCGAAAAAAAATACGGACTGACGAAATCGATTATGGCGATCAAAAACGATTAGTAAATCGAAGAAGTTATTGCCTGCGAAAGAAACGAAAAGCACGAAAAAAAGACAGATGCGACCGCGCGATTTTTCCCGCTGTCTCACTGTCGCATCGTCACATCGTCATAAATTTCCGTCATTTCTGCTTTACTTTCGTTTCTTTCGTTTCTTTCGCAGGCAAATTCTCTTTTCAATTTCATCTTCCATTGGCATTAAAATTCGATTTTTATACAATAAATTCGGGATATTTATTTTCTTTGGAACTTTTCTTTTTTGAGCCTCGTAACCAATCATTGACAAGGCGTGTTTTTGAGCTTTGTTGCTTTTGGCTAAAAGGCATTTGCTTGGTGGAGATACATCGTTGGAAGCACTTAAAGTAGCGGAAACAAACGGCGCAGAACTTGTGCGTCGGGCGCGTGCCGGAGACGGCGCGGCGTGGGAAGAAATCGTCCAGAATTATTCGCGGCGTATTTTTAATCTCGCGTATCGCTTTACGTCGAGCATGGAAGCGGCGGAAGACTTGACACAGGAAGTTTTCATCCGCATTTACCGAACGCTCGAACAATACGATGCCAAGCAGGGCGATCTTTCAAATTGGCTGATGCGGCTGGCGCGAAATTTGATCATCGACGATTATCGTCATCGCCAGCGCAATCCGCAAAATACGATGGCGGACGACGTTGACGACCACAGTTATCATCTGAGAGCGGTCGGAACATCGGCGCAGAAGGAAATGGAACGGCGCGAATTAGCGGCGCAGGTTCAGGAAGGAATCGACAAGCTTCCCGCAGATTTACGAACTTGCGTGATCTTGCGCGACATCGAAGAAATGACTTATCAGGAAATCGTCGATGTTTTGAAGATTCCCGAAGGAACGGTGAAATCGCGCATCAATCGCGGACGCATTGAATTGGCAAAGATTTTGCGGCGAATGAGAGTCGTTGCAATCTAAAAGAGGCAAATAAGATGAAAATCAACGTCCTTGTCTGGAAAGCAGTTAAAAAGGATTGAAATTAGTCAAAGGGTTTTGGTGTTATGAATTACAGCGATGAAAAAATAATCAATTGCTCGGTGTTCGAGGAACTTTTAACGGATTATCTCGATAAAACATTGGACAAACAAACGCATAAAGCAGTTGCCGCGCACGCGCTTCGCTGCCCGCTTTGTCACGCGCTTTTGAACGAAGTCAAAGATGCGCTCGAAGTTTGCCACGAAATCTCCGCGCCGAAAATGTCGATGACCAAGCTCGAAGCGCGGATCATTTCGATGACGATGCCCGAAACGGCAATGTCTTGCGAAGAGTTTGAAAATTATTTGACCGATTATCTGGACGGATTTTTGCCCGCCAATCTTTTCCATCGCTGGGAACGTCACGCCGTTTTGTGCGAAAAATGCACCGATCTTCCCGGCGAAGTCGTGCGCTCGATCGCCGCTTGCTACACATATAAAGTCGAAGAATTGCCGATTCCGGCAGGTTTACACGAAAAGATTCTGCAATCGACCATCGGAACGACCGAAGCCAAAGCCGTCAAAGCTTCTTGGACTTCGCAAGTCGCCGAATGGCTGCGCGGTTTTAGCTTGCCGATTCCGCAGCTTGCGCCCGTGGCGATGATGCTGCTTTTTGCGTTTTTAGTTTTAAGTCAAACTGTTTCGGCTGACGGTTCTTTGAGCGGCGTTTATCAAAGAAGCATCGAATTAGCCGAAAAAACTTACCAGCAAAGCACGAGCGTTTGGAGCGGAAAAGACGATTCTTCCGAAACACAGCCGAATCAAGAACCGATTCAGGGAACTTTTGTAAATAACGAGGAAAATAAGTAATGAATTGTGCATATCACAGCCATAATGCGGCGGTCGTCAATTGCAACGGATGCGGAAAACCGCTGTGTCCGGCGTGCGATCATCGCATCAAAGGCTTTCCGTTCTGCCAAGACTGCATCGTTGCAGGCGTAGAACTTTTGAGAAATCACAATCAATCTTCTTCCAATTCGACTTCTTTTGTTAAAACGCAAACTTCGCCGTTTGTCGCAACGCTTTTATCGTTTATTTGTCCGGGTTTAGGCGCGGCTTACAACGGACAGACCGGAAAAGCCTTGGTTCATTTCGCTGTCACGGTCGGACTTTTCCAAATGGCGATTCTTTCGGGTTTTCCGCTTTTTGCATTCGGCGTTCTCGGAATGTGGCTTTACGCCGCGCTCGACGCTTGGAAAACTGCCAAGCTGATTCGTTCTGGAATTACGCCAGATGTTGCCGAAGATATTCTAGTAAAAAGATTTTCAGGCAACCCGAAACTGTGGGGAATCGTTCTAACCGTTCTTGGGGTTTTGTTTTTCATACCGAATCTGCGCGGAATAATTCGCGGAATTTTGCCTGTTTTATTGATATTTTTGGGAATTTATCTGCTTCGCGATTACATTTTCAAATCGAAGGAAACGGAACAAAATTATCAATCGGCAAACGCGCCAAACTTTGTCAGCGCACTCAGCGAACCGAATTTCAACCGTGAAAATTACGATTCGCAGGACGATTATTCGTCGCAGACAAAAGTGCGTTCGTGGAAAAACAGATAGCTTTTTTTGAAAATTTTAGTATTATGGAAAAGACGCGGTTTTAAGTCTTTGATAAGACAAAGCCGCTCTTTGAGGGAATCAACCGTTTTAATTTTAAGGAGTTTACGAAATTTATGGCAATTTTGAAAGCCGGCGGAGTTCTTGCTACGATTTTGGCGATTTTAGCTTTAGTTATTACTTTATTGAAACAGGTCATTGCTTTTATCGGCTTTTTGACGATGGCATTCAAGGTTTTGATCGTGCTTGCTTTCGTCGTCGTGATCGCCGGAGTCGGGTTTCTCGTATTTCGTGGATTTCAGAACAGCAAGAAAAACAAAAGTTAATTTTTTTAACTTGGCTGTTAAACAAAATTAAATCGGCTGTCGGACAAAGGTTCGGGACAATTTGCCTTTTCCGACAGCTTTTGTTTATTATTATTTCAACCGATATTCAAAAATTAAAAGCTAATTTTTAATATTACCCCCTGAAATTAGAAGAGGATTTGTTGTTTTAAACAACAAACTCTTTGAAATAAAGGATTCGCGTTTAGTCGTTCGCGGCTGTACTTGCGTGATTCCGTGTGTCGAAGGAAGTTTTTTCGGCGCGAAATCATTAAAAGGAGCTTATTTAGCGAAATGCAAAAAAACGACAAGTTTTATACTTTTCTTTTATCGCATACAACAAAATCAAATATTTATATTCGGCGGGTGAATGTTTCCAAGAAACTTGTTCACTCGAGTGTTTTAGGCATTATACTTTCAGTCGGAATTACTTCTTTGGGTGCTTTGGCGGTTTCAAAAATCGATATTGCCAATGCTAAATCAAACGAAACTGCTTCGGTCGCAACCGTTTTACAGGCGCAGCCGATCGAAAATGTTTCTCAAAATCAACCGGTCGAACAAAAATTGATCGATTATTCGCGTCCTGCGGGAACGGATAATTTTTCCATCAATAGCGGCGGTCCGGCTTCTCCGTTTCAACTGACAATTGCGGAATCGGAAGAAGAAGAAAACGCGATGGAAGCACAAATTCGTCAAATTCAGGCAACGAGCAATCCTGCTTTTATGCCGACAATGTGGGCGCACTTGGGCAAGATCAACAACGAATTCGGCTTTCGCCGTAATCCGTTCGGAGGCAGAACTTACGAGTTTCACGGAGGTCTCGACATTGATGGCGAACGCGGCGACAACGTAATTGCTCCGGCAAACGGTGTTGTGGTCAAAGCAGGTTGGCAAGGCGGCTACGGAAACTTGATCGAGATCGATCACGGCAACGGTTTAATTACGCGTTACGGACATCTTTCTTCGATCGGCGTTCAGGTCGGCGACAACATTCAGCGCGGACAAGTTTTAGGTGCAGTCGGTTCGACGGGACGTTCGACCGGACCGCATCTTCATTACGAACTGCGTTTGGGCGACAAACCGATCAATCCGCGACGTTTGCTTCCGCCTGAACCGATGGAATTGAAAAAAGGCTAAAAACTTTTTATCAAAATTTCTAATCAAATACTTGAGCGAGTCTGCAAAGGCTCGCTTTTTTGTGCTTTTTGTAAAGTAAGTTAGAATCTTAAGTAAAGTTATATCTGTGACTTAAAAAATCTATAAAAAACAAGGAAGTTAATATGCGCTTAAAAATCAATTTTTTAACAACATATATTTTAGCGTCTGCGATTCTGCTCTCGTCGGTTTCGTTTGCGTTTGCCGTTCCCGAAGAAGGAATGTTTACGCCCGACCAGATCAGCAGTCTGCCTTTGAAGAAAAAAGGCTTAAAAATTAAACCCGAAGAAATTTACAATCCGAACGGTGTCGATATTTCCGATGCCGTCGTTCGTTTGAGCATCGGCTGTTCGTCCGAATTCGTTTCGCCGAACGGCTTGATCTTGACCAATCATCATTGCGGCTTCGACGCACTCGTCGCTGCATCTTCAACTACGAAAGATTACGCCAAAGACGGTTTCAAAGCCGACAATATGCAAGGCGAGATCGAAGCGAAAGGCTACAGCGTTTTCGTGACTAACCGCGTCGAAAACGTCACTACGCAAATCTTGAAAGGAACGGAAAGCTTGACGGGCGAAGCGAAAGCGAAAGCCGTTACCGCAAACATCGAAACGCTTCAAAAAGCCGAACAAGCGAAAGTTCCCGAAGGAACGATGATTCGCATACAGGCTTTGAACAGCGGTCTTTTCTACTATTTGTATGAAACGATGGAGATCAAAGACGTGCGCGTCGTTTACGCTCCGCCGCAAAATATCGGTTACTACGGCGGCGATCCCGACAACTTTGAATGGTCGCGTCACACGGGCGATTTCACGTTTTTGCGCGCTTACGTTGCGCCTGACGGCAAATCCGCGCCTTATTCGACGAGCAATGTTCCCTACAAACCGAAGAAATTCTTAACGGTTTCGCTCGACGGCATTAAGGAAAACGATTTTACGATGATTCTCGGTTATCCGGGCGGCACGACGCGTTACCGCGAAAGCCAAGCGGTCGAATTTGCACAAAACGCAAACTTCCCGTTTCTTGTCGATTATCTCAAAGCGTGGACTTCTGGACTCGTCAAAGCCGGCGAAAACGATGAAGAAAAACGCATCAAGCTGCAAGGCGAAATTTTCAGTTTGAATAACTCGATCAAAGCCTTTGACGGCGGCGTGATCGCAATGAAGCGTTCTGACATCATTTCTCAAAAACGCGCACAGGAAACACAGCTCGAAACTTGGATCAATGCTGACGCGAACCGCAAAGCGAAATACGGAACGGTTTTGGCTGATTTGAAACGCATTTCCGAGCCTTATTATGCGACGGGACTGCGCGACCGCATTCTTCGCACGATTCCGAGTCCGGCTTCTGCACCGACATTTTCGTGGGTTGTCGATGCGATCACGACCGTTCAGCAAGGCAAAAAATTGGACGACCGCAAACGCGGCGCGATCACACAGACGATGGCTGAACACGATGCGGCGATCGAACGCGAAGTTATCAAATACAATTTGAAAGCAATTGCCGATCTGCCTGATAATCAAAAATTCAAAACCGCTGAAATGGTTTTCGGCAACAAGCAAGGCAAAGAACGCCGCGCGGCTGAAGATGCTTTTACGGCTTCGATCATTGATAATCCAGATTTCGATTCGGCTGAAAATCTCATCAAACTCTACGATATGTCGTTTGCAAGTTTGGAGAAAAAATATCCGAAACTCGTCGATTTTGCGGTCGGTTTGGCAGGCGAAAGAGCCGCAATTGCCGCTCGTGCAAAAACATTCGGCGACAACATCGATCCGCTCCGCGTGACTTATCAGCAAGCGATGGCGGAAATGAAAGGCATCACGCCTTATCCCGATGCCAATTCGACTTTGCGCTTTACATACGGCAGCGTCAAAGGCTATGCGCCGCGTGAAGCCGTTTATTACAGCCCGTTCACGACGCTCAAAGGCGTGCTTGAAAAAGACACCGGCGTTGATCCGTTCGACGCGCCGGAAAAACTCAAGGAACTGCAAAAATCGAAAGATTTCGGCAGATTCGGAGTCGGCGATTCGGTTCCCGTTAATTTCCTGACGACCAACGACATCATCGGCGGAAATTCGGGAAGTCCGGTTTTGAACGGAAAAGGCGAACAGATCGGAATCGCTTTCGACGGCAACTACGAAGGCTTAGGAAACGACATTTTCTTCGACGGAAACTACGGCAGAACGATCGTCGTTGACATCCGCTACGTCCTGTTCCTAACCGAAAAATTCGGCGGCGCAGGCTGGATTCTCAACGAAATGTCGCTCAAAGGCGGAAAAAAGAAAAGCTAGTTTTTAGCTGAAAAGAAAAATAGCCGCGAAAAAGTACAAAATTCTCAAAAAATTCTTTTGCGTTTTTTGTGCTTTTTCGCGGCTATTAATTTTAATACGCCAGTTTAATCGAGTTCATTCCGCGCAAAATTGCTTTTTGCCTGCGGACGACGCGCTTCGGATTCTTTTTCGGGTTAAAAACATTGAGCGGCGAAGGAATCATCGCGGAAAGATACGCGGCTTCCTGCGGCGTTAGTTGGGACGCGGATTTTTTGAAATAGGCGCGTGAAGCGGCTTCTGCACCGTAGATGCCGTCGCCCCATTCGATGACGTTCAGGTAAATTTCGAGAATTCGTTTTTTGCTTAAATCTTTTTCGAGAAAATATGTGATCGCGGCTTCACGTCCTTTTCGTAAAAAGTTGCGTTCTTCCGATAAATAAAGATTTTTCGCTAATTGCTGCGTGATCGTTGAAGCACCACGTTTGAACGAAGGCATCGGCGGAATCCAATCGTTCGGGTCATAATCGCCTTCTTCCTTCGCCTCTTTTTCGCCCTGTTTCACGCCTTCGTCCCAAGCTTTCTGAATCGCGTCCCAATCGAAGCCGTTATGCTCGAAAAAACGTGCGTCTTCGCCCGCCAAAACCGCTTTTTGCAGATTCGGCGAAATCTGTTCGATCGGCTGCCAAACCATATATTTTTTCGGCTCTTCACCGTTTGCGCGCGCTTCCGACAGACGATATTCGATCATCGAAGAAGTCGTCGGGTTTTCGGTGCGAAGCTTGCCGATGTTCGGAAACGTGATTACTTCATACGCCGCCCAAACCAACACCGCGCCGACTAAAACTAAAAATAAAACTTTTGTCCAATACCACATAAAAGATTTCAGATTTGGGATTTCGGATTGCCCGAATTATAAACGCAAATCTTTGTAATTATGTTCCAAACGACGGAAAACACCAAATCTCAGCAACTTCAAAAAACTAAAATCGGCTTTCAAAAAATCATCAAATCGAATAAATTTGCGTTTGCCGTTTCCCGAATTCGGGACATTTTTTGAAAGCTAATAAAATAAATTTAAGTTAAACCGCAATAAAACATAAAAAA
>DAITPE010000171.1:0-10093 GCA_036833775.1 Pyrinomonadaceae bacterium
CACGTGCGGCTTCGATCTGTCAAATTTCTCTTTGCTCATCTGTTTAACTCCTAAAAAATTTCTAAATGGGTTTTAGTTACCCGCTCCTTTAACTTTAGCGATGATTTCTTCAGCGACGTTACGCGGAGCTTCGTCGTAACGCTCGAAATGCATACTCGATGTGGCACGTCCTTGTGTCGAAGAACGTAAATCTGTTGTATATCCGAACATTTCCGAAAGCGGAACATACGCCGTGACAACTTGAACGCCGCCCGGACGCGGTTCCATTTTTTCGATCTGACCGCGACGGCGGTTCAAATCGCCGTTGACCGATCCCATATATTCTTCCGGCGTAACGACTTCGACTTTCATAATCGGTTCGAGCAAAACAGGTTTTGCTTTTTTAACCGCATCTTGGAAAGCCAAGCTGCCTGCGATATGGAACGAACGTTCGTCCGAGTCAACTTCGTGATATGAACCGAAAACGAGTTTCGCTTTAATATCGACCAATTCGTAGCCTGCCAAATATCCGCGGCGCATTGCGTCTTGAATACCTTCGGAAACAGGCTTGATGAATTGACGCGGAATCACGCCGCCCGTGATCTTGTCTTCAAAAACAAAACCTTCACCCGGAGCCGGTTCGATTTCGACTTCAACGTGTCCGAATTGACCGCGACCACCCGATTGTTTCTTAAAGATTTCTTTTCCGGGAGCCGGCATCGTAATCGTTTCGCGGTAAGCCACTTGCGGTTTACCGACGTTTGCTTCAACACTGAATTCGCGCTTCATACGATCGACGATAATTTCCAAGTGCAATTCGCCCATTCCCGCGATGATCGTCTGACCTGTTTCATGGTCGGTCGAAACTTGGAACGAAGGGTCTTCCTGTGCAAGACGATTGAGTGCGATACCCATTTTGTCTTGGTCGGCGCGTGTTTTCGGTTCGACCGCAACACGAACGACCGGATCGGGAAATTCCATCGATTCGAGAATGATCTGTTTCGTTTCATCCGAAATCGTGTCGCCTGTCGTGACGTTTTTCATACCGCCGATCGCGACGATTTCACCTGCCGATGCTGAATCAATGTCTTCACGTTTGTTCGCGTGCATACGCATCAAACGACCGACGCGTTCTTTGTTGCCTTTGATCGTGTTGTAAACGTATGAACCTGATGTAACCGTTCCCGAATAGATGCGAACGAACGCAAGCTGTCCGAGATGCTTGTCAGCCATCAATTTGAAGACCAAACCTGAAAACGGTTCTTTTGCATCTGCCGCACGAGTTTCAACTTCGTCGGTTCGCGGGTTAGTTCCTTCGATCGCCGGAACATCTAACGGCGAAGGCAAATAATCGACAACTGCGTCGAGCAATGTCTGAACGCCTTTGTTTTTGAAAGCCGAGCCTGTCACGACCGGAACAATTTTCAGATCGATCGTGCCTTGGCGCAATGCTTTACGGATTTCATCTTCAGAAATTTCCTCGCCTTCGAGGTATTTCATCATCAAATCGTCGTCGATCGCCGAAACTGCTTCGACCAATTTTTCGCGCCATTCTTTGGCGGTATCAACCAAATCAGCCGGAATTTCGACGGTTTCGTAAGCCGCACCTTTATCTTCGTTGTTCCAGACCAAACCTTTCATCGCGATCAGATCAACAACACCTTTCAATTGATCTTCGAGACCGATCGGAATCTGCAATGCAACCGCATTTGCGCCCAAGCGTTTCAAGATCGAATCGAACGAACGATCGAATGACGCGCCTGCGCGGTCTAATTTATTGATAAAGCAGATTCTCGGAACACCGTATTTATCGGCTTGACGCCAAACGGTTTCGGATTGCGGTTCGACACCTGCAACGCCGTCGAAAACAGCAACTGCTCCGTCGAGAACGCGCAACGAACGTTCGACTTCCATCGTGAAGTCAACGTGTCCCGGCGTATCGATAATATTTACTCTGTGTTCAATATCGTTGCGTTTCCAGAAACAGGTAGTTGCAGCGGAAGTAATCGTGATGCCGCGCTCTTGTTCCTGTTCCATCCAGTCCATCGTTGCAGTTCCTTCGTGAACTTCACCGATTTTGTGCGAAACACCCGTGTAGAAAAGCACGCGCTCGGTCGTCGTGGTTTTACCCGCGTCGATATGCGCCATAATTCCGATGTTTCTAAATTTGTCTAATGTAATCTTTGACATAAAACTTTGTTTGTTGTTCGTAGTTCGTTGTAATTTCGCTTTGTAACGAACCTACCGACTACGAACCACGAACTGATTAAATTAAAATCTGTAATGTGCGAAAGCTTTGTTCGCTTCAGCCATACGGTGAACGTCTTCGCGTTTTTTGACTGCACCGCCGCGATTGTTGGTTGCATCGAGCAATTCGCCGACTAAACGATCTCTCATTGTTTTTTCGCCGCGTTTGCGCGCATTACCGACGATCCAACGGATTGCCAACGTATTTCTGCGGTCACGGCTGACTTCGATCGGAACTTGGTAAGTCGCACCGCCGATACGGCGTGATTTGACTTCGAGTGTCGGCGCGATCGAATCCAACGCTTTTTTGAAAACTTTCAAAGGTTCTTCGCCGGTTTTTTCAGCGAGTCTTTCCATCGCTCCGTAAAAAATCTCTTCGGCGACGGTTTTCTTGCCTTCCCACATCAAACCATTGATGAATTTGGTAACGATCACGCTGTTGTAGATCGGATCCGGCAAAACTTCTCTTTTTCCTGCAACTCTTCTTCTTGGCATATTTCTATTCCTTTAAACTATTTCTTGCCCGGTGCCGCGCCTTTCGGACGTTTCGCGCCGTATTTTGAACGCGCTTGGTTACGATTTGCAACACCCGAAGCATCGAGCGTTCCGCGAATGATGTGATAACGAACACCCGGCAAATCTTTAACACGACCGCCGCGAATCAAAACGATCGAGTGTTCCTGTAAATTATGTCCGATTCCCGGAATGTAGGTCGTAACTTCGATCTGATTGGTCAAACGAACACGCGCAACTTTACGAAGTGCCGAATTCGGTTTTTTCGGTGTTTGCGTATAAACGCGGGTGCAAACGCCGCGTTTCTGCGGATTTGCCTGCAAAGCCGGACTCGCCGTTTTGTATTTGACCGCTTGGCGACCTTTGCGAACTAATTGGTTAATCGTTGGCATTCTTTCCTCTTTCTTTAAAATCCGAAAGGCAAAAGTAACCTTTCACCTGACTCTTGCCGAAATATTTTTCAGCAGTTAGCAACAAGTTTCTACTTGCGTCTTAAATTTATTGGATTAAAACTAATTAATAATTTCGGGCTTCAACTTTGCTGTAGCGTGGCTATAAATGATTTGTTTATATGTTTGCCGCAGTCCGATAGGTTCGGTGTCTTACGCTACAATTCCTGTGTCAACCTTCAAAAATCTTCAGCACAACACTTTTCAGTATTGCCCTGTCAGTCCAGACGTTTCTGTCCGAAACTAAAGACTATACGAAAAGGCAAAAACTTTGTCAAGTGAACTTTTGCACAATAGGCAAAAAACCTGCTAATATTTCACTTTTGCCATTCAGCAAGATTATTACATTATATATACATATTAAATTCGAGGTATTTAATGAGCAACGAATTATCCAATAATTTGACGGATTATTTAAGCAAGTTCAGCGAAAAAGACTGGTTTGCCGCCGTTGAAAAGATCGTTCCCGAGATTCACGAAGTCGATAAAAATGCAACACAGATTTGGTTTCGTTTTTTTCCCTTGGAACTTTTCCGTTATTTGCAAGCGGCGGAAGACAAAGCGAAAGCCGTTCATAAATTTGCGATGCAGGGAAATTTTGAACTGAAAGATCAGATCGATTCTTCGCATAATTTTCTATACGGTCATCGTTTTTGGAAACAGACGAAAGCAACGATCGAAACTTTTGCCGATTCATTTAATGGAAATGATGATTTAAGCAAAGTAATCGCCGAAATCGCCGAAATCGCCGCTGAAAAAGCGCACACGAAAAAATCTTTGACTTTGGGAATCACGGCGGTCGGTTTGATGACTTTGAATCAAGTCGGACTCGAAGCATTCAAAGCGGCGAAAGGCGAACCCGAAAATCCGATTCCGGCTTTGCAAAGATCGCCGAGCGAAATCGTCGAAGATCGTGCAAAAGACGATTCGCAAGGAATTTTCGGTTTCTTGAAAACGGTCGATAAAAAATTCACCGCAAATTGGATCAATTCCAAATCGAGCGGTTCGTTTGCGATCAAAAACGATGCGGACATTGCGACGGCTTCCGCGCTCGATCAATCGAAAAACTGGAAAGACGGCGACGAACGCTGCTGGGAAGGCGTTGTTCCGGTCGAATGCCGTTCGGCGGCTTGCGGAACTTGCTGGGTTGGAGTTCTCGGCGGCGAAGAAAAACTTTCCGAAGTTCAGCGTTTGGAACGCAAACAGATGGACATTTTCGGCTACAATCAACCTTCCGACGCAAAACCGTTTATGCGCCTTGCGTGTCAGGCGAAAACGAGCGGCAATGTTTCGTTCGTGATTCCGCCTTGGAACGGCGTTTTTGGCAGAAAAGTTTACGGAGTCGAAGAAGGCGATCTCGAACCAGTGACGACATCCGCCAAAAAGTTGCGCGAAACGATCAAAAGCGCGTCTTCGGGCGAATAATTCGGCTTTCAAACATTTAACAGCCGCAGATTTCGGAATAAGGTAAACTTTGTTTTAGATAGTTTTCCGAATCGTTTCTGCGGCTTGTTTTTTATGCAAACTGAAAATCAGACAACTAAATTTCCGCCTGTTTTTTATATTTTGATCGCCGTTCTTTTGTGGTCAACGGGCGGACTTTTTATTAAAATGACGACGCTCGACGCTTTTTCCGTCAACGCCGGACGTTCGTTTTTTGCCGCTTTGACGGTTGCGGCTTTCACATATAAAAAAGGCTTAAAACTTAACGGTTTTACGCTTTTAACTTCCCTGCTTTACGCAGGAACGCTTTCTTGTTTCGTGTACGCAAACAAAACGACGACTGCCGCCAACGCGATTTTTCTGCAATACACCGCGCCGATCTATATTTTAATCTTGTCGCCGTTTTTACTGCGCGAAAAGTTTCATTTCAGAGATTTGTTTACCGTCGTTTTGTGTCTGGCGGGAATGAGTTTGTTCTTTTTGGATTCTTCGGGCGCAGATACGAAACTCGCTTCAAACGTCTTTGTCGGCAATATCGCCGCGCTTTTTTCTGGTTTATTTTTCGGGCTTTACTTCGTGCTTTTGCGTCATCCGAAATCGCTCGAAAACAAAAATCCTTCGATCTCGGTCTTTTACGGGAATCTCATTATCGTTTTGCTGATGATTCCGCTGATGCTGCAAAATCCGCCGTCGCCGAATTCGACCGACATTTTTGCGATTTTATTTCTCGGCGTTTTTCAGATCGGGATTTCCTATCTGTTATTTACATACGGAATTTCCGCCGGAGTTCGTTCGCTCGACGCTTCGATCATCGGCTTTGTCGAACCGCTTTTAAATCCGGTTTGGGTTTTCCTCATCCTAGGCGAACGCCCGAGCAAATGGGCGATCATCGGCGGCGCGATCATCATCGCCACGGTCGCGCTTCATACTTTTATCAATAACCGCAACAAATTAAAACCTTTGAAATAAGAAAAGAATTAACAGGGATAACAAGATAAAAAGGATTATTCAAAATTCTAAAACGAATTATCCCTGTTCATCCTGACATCCCTGTTAATTTATTTTTAAACTAAAACACGACTTTCGGCTTCGGCGCGGCAGAAGTAAAACTATCGACCGCATTTATCATTAAAGGCGCGGAAGTATCGCCTTTGAATGCTCCGGTCGAAACTGTGAAGTGATAAACGCCGTCGTTCGGTTTATTTTCGTCAATCGGTTTCGCGCACCATTTGGCTTCGGCTTTTCCGTTGACGAGCGGTGCGCCGATTGTTCCGACTTGGATTCGCTGCGTTCCTTTGACGAAAAAGATGATAAATTGAACGGCTTTCGCGTTCATCGCTTTCGTCGCTTTTGCATTCATCCCGACAAAGCTGTTCGGTCGTGCTTCGCGCAAACTCCAGCTTGCTTCAAAATCCTGTTGTTTATTTGTTTCTTCGCGGTATTGCTGCACTTTATACGGTGCATTTACGGGCGGTCTTTCGATTTTCGACATTTCTGATTTCTCCTTATTTATTGATTAAAAAATATGATTTCAATGAATTTATGATTTTCGGGAAACCTTCCTTTTTCGGCTTCCGAACATTTACGCGCAAAATTTCGGCAGAAAATATCAAAGGCGATTAAATCGAAGTTTTTTGGACAAATTTATCCGCAAATCAAAACCTCTCAACTTACCTTTTGCTTATACTGTGATAAGATATGTGAATAAAAGAGTTTTCAGACATTCGGTAGTATCACGAACCGTTGTTCTGAATCTTGAACAAAAATCTTAAAATCATTGCAATCATTTGGGTTTCGAGTTAGTTTTGGCTTGGAAACCGTTTATAAAAACAAATCCGAAAATGCTTTATATATAAATTTATCGGCATCAATTTTGGAGAAATTAATATGGCAAATTTAAATATTCCGGAAAATATCAAAAATACCGAATTAATCGAATGGGTAACGAAAACCGCCGAGCATTGCGAACCCGACAATGTTTACTGGTGCAGCGGTTCGCAGGAAGAATACGACCGTCTGTGTGAAGAAATGGTCGCAAGCGGCACATTTATCCGCTTGAATCCCGAAAAACGTCCGAACTCGTTTTTGGCGCGTTCGCACCCGTCGGACGTGGCGCGTGTCGAAGACCGCACATACATTTGTTCGATCGCAAAAGGCGATGCCGGACCGACGAACAACTGGATGAACCCGAAGGAAATGAAGGCGATCATGAACGAAAAGTTCAGAGGTTGTATGAAAGGTCGCACGATGTATGTGATCCCGTTTTGTATGGGTCCGATCGGTTCGCCGATCTCGCAATTCGGCGTGCAGATTTCCGATTCGCCTTACGTTGTCGTCAATATGAAAATTATGACGCGCATGGGCGATGCCGCGCTCGAAGCCTTGGGCGAAGGCGATTTCGTGCATTGTCTGCATTCGGTCGGAATGCCGCTTGCGGAAGGCGAAAAAGATGTCGCGTGGGCTTGTTCGCCTGATCCGAAGGACAAATATATCGTTCATTTTCCCGAAGAACGCTCAATCGTTTCGTATGGTTCGGGCTACGGCGGCAACGCGCTTTTGGGTAAAAAATGTCTCGCGCTTCGCATCGCTTCGACGATCGGACGCGACGAAGGCTGGCTTGCGGAACATATGCTGATCGTCGGCGTTCAATCACCCGACGGACAGAAAGATTACGTTTGCGCCGCTTTCCCGTCGGCTTGCGGAAAGACGAATTTTGCGATGCTGATTCCGCCGAAACCGTTTCAGGAAGAAGGCTGGAAGGTCACGACCGTCGGCGACGACATCGCTTGGATCAAACCCGACGAAACTGGCAAGCTTCGGGCGATCAATCCCGAGAACGGCTTTTTCGGCGTTGCGCCCGGAACGAACTACAAAACGAATCCGAATGCAATGGATTCGATCCGCGAAAACACGATCTTCACGAACGTCGCATTGACCGACGACGGCGATGTTTGGTGGGAAGGCATGGACGGCGAGCCGCCCGCACACGCAATCGACTGGCAAGGCAACGATTGGACTCCGGCGAGCGAAAAACCCGCCGCGCATCCGAACGCACGTTTTACCGCGCCGATCACGCAATGCCCGGTCGTTGACGAAAATTTCAACGATCCGAAAGGCGTTCCAGTTTCGGCGTTCATCTTCGGCGGACGCAGAAACAGCGTCGTGCCGCTCATTCTGCAATCGTTCAACTGGGCATTCGGCGTTTACATGGCGGCGACGATGGGCAGTGAAATGACGGCTGCGGCATTCGGCAACATCGGCGAAGTCCGCCGCGATCCGTTTGCGATGCTTCCGTTCGCGGGCTATCACATGGGCGATTATTTTTCGCACTGGCTCGATATGGGACGCTCGATTCCCGAACCGCCGCGCATTTTCTCGGTCAACTGGTTTAGAAAAGGCGAAGACGGCAAATTCCTCTGGAACGGCTTCGGCGACAATATGCGCGTCTTAAAATGGGTTGTCCAACGCTCGCGCGGCACGTCGAACGGCGTTGAAACACCGCTTGGATGGCAGCCGAAATACGAACATCTCGATTGGCGCGGCTTGGAAGATTTCACCAAAGAAGACTTCAAAAAAGCGATGAACATCGACCGCGATATGTGGCTGAAAGAAATTGCGATGCACGACGATCTTTTCTTCAAGCTCTACGACCGCCTGCCGAAAGAAATGGCGTTCATGCGCGAACTGCTCGTCTCAAACCTGTGGCGGCAACACGATCTCGGCTTGGCACCGTCCAGACCCGAAGAAGCCGTCACGCCAAAAGCAGCGGCATCGAAATAAGTAAAAAGGCAAAACTAAAAAGTAAAAAAGGCGATTCGCTCAGAGTCGCCTTTTTACTTGCATTTTTATTTATTACCGATGTAGAATCACGCAGTAAATCTCAACTTGTTATATATGAAGAAAAAAAACTTCGCTCACAATAAAGAACAAATTATCCGCGAATTTAATTCGCGCAGAACTTTATATGAAGAACTTAAAACTACTGCTAGTTTAATTTTAAAGAAGAAACTCAAAGAGACTAATATAAAAATTCATTCAATTCCTTCTCGGCTAAAGGAAGTTAACTCTTTCTGCAACAAAATTGAACGATTTCAAATAGCTAGTCCATTTGAAGAAATCGAGGATGTGGTCGGGCTACGCGTAATTTGTCTTTTCATTTCGGATATATCTAAAATTGGCGATATTATTCGAAATAATTTCATGGTAATTTCTGAAGACAACAAAATTGATGACTCTAAACTTACGTCGTTTGGCTATTTGTCTGTTCATTTCATAGTAAAACTTGGTGATGCGTATCAAAATACCGTTTACTCAGACATAAAGGATATAGCATTTGAAATTCAAGTCCGTACCATAGCAATGGATGCTTGGGCGAACATTTCACACTACTTAGACTATAAAACCGACCAAGATATTCCTAAAGAACTAAAAAAAGATTTTTATGCATTAAGTGGAATGTTCTATGTGGCGGATAAGCATTTCCAACTTTTTTTTGAACAAAGAGAAGAAAACCAAGAACAAATATCAAATGTTTTTGAAAAAGGCAGAAAAGTAGATATTTTTTCACAGCCTATAAACTTAGATACCGTCACTCAATATTTAAGAAATAAATTTCCAAATCGAAGAGCTGCTGGACCACAATCTATTTCAATTTTAATTAACGAGTTGTTATTTGCAGGCTACAAAACTATAGGTGATATAAATTTTTTATTAGAAAGAGGAATGAAAGCATTCAATCAATATGAAAAAGACAGACCTCCTCATAATGTAAAAGATTTTTTAGATATTGGAGTAGTAAGAGTTATTGCCTGTATTGCCGATCAAAAATATAGAGAACACATAAGGTCTTACTACGGACTAAACGATGAAATTAGTGAACAGAACCGCATAAATGACATAAAATATTATGAACCTTATGTAAAACTTCTTGAAAAGAATAATTAAATTGAAAATTCGTTACTTTCGGACTACTCCGCAGCAAGCTGACGGGGCATTCGCCCGAAAATTTTGCGCTCAAAGCAGAGCAACCCACGAATTTTGTCTAATCGGACTTCCGTAGCAAAGCTACGGGGAATTAGACCTTTAAGAAAACGATTAAATCTAACAATCGCGGCTGTGCCCTTTCAGAAATTTTATGTTAGTTTTATTTTTCAAAAAACATTCACCCGACGCTATCTTATTTGCCGCCATCGGCGACCTTTGAACGCTCGAAAATAGATTTGATTTGCGTAAAGCCTCGACATTTACGGCGCGGCGAGTTTCGGCAATTTTATCAAGCGCGTTTTAACGTCCTTTTTTATTGGCTTAAGCCGAAAGCCAAGCATGTTAAAACGCGCTCTTTTTTCCCACTATGAACCGTGCAAAGAAAGAACCTGATTAAAAGTAGAGCAATTTACAGGTAATTACTATACAGGCAGAAACTAGGGCGGCAATCTCAACGTTTAACACGCTCCCTCGCGGTC
>DAITPE010000172.1:0-10057 GCA_036833775.1 Pyrinomonadaceae bacterium
CCTGAAACATTAGCGGTTTGAAATTGAGTGTCCGAACTGCCGTCCGCCAAAAGACGTAGAGTAAACGCGGTGGAATTCGGAAAAAATCCGAGCGTTCCCGTAACGAGAATCTTTCCGTCAGGCTGAACGATAAAACCAATTTGAGTTATATCGTTGGGAAGATTCGGTTGAATCACGCTGAGCAAATTGCCGTCACGATCAAATTTTCGGAAAAAAGGCGGAAACGGCGGTACCGAAAATATTCCGCTTTCACGCGAAATAAAACTGCCGTCGGCATACATCGAAATTCTCGGAAAAACGTAATTTGTCGGTCGGTTCGGAATGTTAAAAGTTTGGTCGAAGCTGCCGTCGGTATTCAAACGGATTATGTCCATCCGAACCGGAATTTCCGATTTATCGCGGCAATCGCCAACGACCAAAATTTTCCCATCAGGTTGTGTAAATAATTGAAAAACCGTTCCTTCGAGCGCGAAATTAAACGTAAAACTCGGATCGATGTTGCCGTTCGTGTCGATTCTGACAAGTTCGACCTTTTCATAATTGCCCGGAAATCTCGACTGATACGAATAAATAATTTTCCCGTCCGGCTGAAGCATAAATGTCGTGATTCGAATGTTTGCAACCGGAAACACGGGATTGAAAGACGGATCGATTTGACCGTTCGGAAGAAATCTGACCAATTTTACCGCCGATGTTCCTTGCGTGTCGGGCGTAAATCTTCCCGCTGTTAGGATTTTTCCGTCGGGCTGAACGACCAAATTCGCGCCGTTGTCGCCGAGTGGCGGAAAATATCCGGCGGGTTTGAATGAATAATCGATTTGTCCGCCTTCCGTGATTCCGAAAATTTGTGCGGCGGAAATCAGAAAAAAGAGTGATAAAAAAAATGCCGAAAAAATTGTTCTAAACATAAAAACGCCTCGATCTCATCAGAAAAAACAGGGGCGAAAATTCAAAAATGTATTTTTTATAAATTATTACACTGTTTCGTTCGTTCTCAAAAAAGAATTAATAAGTCTTAATTTTCAATAAATTAAAGAGTTGCGATTTTTAGAAAATAAGAGCAGAGAAATGGCGAAAAATTATTGTAAAATCTAACAATGTTCGATTGGAAAACGAAACTCTCGAATTTGGTCGAAAAAATCGATAAGATTTCCGATACTTTACGAATCAAATGGAAACAGAAAAAAGGCTATGAAAAACCTTTGATAATTTTTCCTTTTCTCGGTTTCGGGACGAACCGAAAAATATTTTTGCGCGGCAGAGTTTTTGAAGATAAAGGCGAAATAATCACGAGTCAAACCGACGGAAAACGGCGAAATCTTGCCAATTTATACCGCCGTTTTGCGACCGACGAAGTTCCTTTTGCGGTCGTCAAAGCAAAATTTCGCAACGTCGAAAACGAATTTACGGCAGACGATGAAGGTTATTTTGCGGTCGAGATCGAAAACTTTGAAATAGAAAATCTCGAATCGCTTTATCACGAAATTTCTCTAGAATTGGTTTCGCCCATTCAGTTAAACGGCGAAATTGCACAATCGGTCGGACAAGTAATTGTTCCGCCGACAACGGCGCGTTTCGGCGTGATCAGCGACCTCGACGACACCGTAATTTCAACGAACGTGACAAATAAACTCAAAATGCTCTTGACGGTCGCGCTCGAAAACGAACACACGCGCGTTCCGTTTGAAGGCGTTTCGGCGTTTTACCGCGCTTTGCGGAAAGGTTTGAACGATGAAAATAATCCGATCTTTTATGTTTCGTCGAGTCCTTGGAATCTGTATCCGTTTTTGACCGAATTTTTGAAAATTCACGACATTCCGCGCGGCGCACTTTTCTTGAAAGATTTCGGAAATCACACAATCTTCAATTCGTCCGATCACGCGACGCACAAGCTCGAAAGCATCGAACGCGTTTTGCAAACTTATCCGCATTTGCCGTTCGTTTTGATCGGCGACAACGGCGAAAGCGATCCGCAGATTTATGCCGAGATCGTTAAAAAATATCCCGAACGAATCAGAAATATTTACATCCGCAGCATCAGAAAAGAAGCCGAAGAAATCGCCAAATTGCAGGAATTGATCGCGGAAATTAAAAATTCGAATGTCGAACTGATTCTCGCCGAAGAAACCGAATCCGCCGCCGTTCACGCTGTTTCAGTTGGGTTGATTTCAGAAGAAGAACTCGAAAATATTCGTGAAAAAAGAATAAAAGACGAAAATCTGCCGAAGATGTCGGAAATAGAAAAGGCTTCGTAAAATTACGAAGCCTTTTTAGTTAAATGGTTTATTTTAACTATCTTACGTAAGCATTCGGAGTCGGAATGTCGCCGCTTGTGCCGAATGTTTGCGCCGCAAATCCTTGGGTTGAACGCAATTCATACCAAGAACCTGTCGAAGGACGGAAAACTGCAACGTCGGCTTTGCCGTCACCATCGTAATCAGCCGGAACCGCCAGATCGCCTGCGCTTCCGAATGAAACGGCAGCGAATTGACCGTTCGAGCTGTTCAAGCGATACCAATCGCCATTACGGAAAACGGCGATGTCGGTTTTGCCGTCGCCGTCATAATCTGCCGGAACGACCGCATCCGTCGAATTTCCAAAAGTAACGGCAACGAATTGACCGTTTGAACTGTTCAAAATAAACCAGCTTCCGCTTGACGGACGGAAAACGGCAACATCGGCTTTGTTGTCGCCGTCGAAATCGCCGACGAGCGGTTTGTCGCCCGAAGTTCCGAATGTGGTTGAAACGAATTGACCGTTCGATGAATTCAGTCTATACCAGCTTCCGGTCGAAGCGCGGAAAACATTAACGTCTGCTTTTCCGTCGCCGTCATAATCGGCAGGAACCGGAATATCGCCTGCGCTTCCGAAAGCGACCGCCGAAAATGTTCCGCCGTTTGAATTAAGAATATACCAGTTTCCATTGCGGAAAACTGCATAATCGGTTTTACCGTCGCCGTCATAATCGGCAGGCGTAATCGTATCGGTTGCCGTGCCGAAACTCGTTGCCGAAAATGCATTGTTCGAACTGTTTGAAACATACCAATTGCCGCTTCTGAAAACGGAAACATCGGCTTTGCCGTCGCCTTCGTAGTCAAAATCGGTCGCGCTCGGTGCGACAACGCTCGGACCGTTGACGATGATCGTGTATGCGCCGACTTCAAACGAATTGAAAGTGCTGGCTTCGATCACGTAAGTTCCGGTTTCGGCTAGAGTGATCGTTCCCGTGGCGGGAATTCTTGCATCGTTTCCGCCGCCGCTGTTGTCGTCTTCATCGCTTCCGTCGCCGCTCGGTGTATGGAGAATCAAATACGAATTGACCGCCGCCGAGCTTTGCAGAATCGAGATTTGCTGTCCGGCAACGCCGTTGAATTGATAAAGATCGGTATAAAACGGTTCGCCGCCGAGATTTACCGCGCAATCGGACGAAGTGAGCGTTCCGCTGACCGTTTGATTATAAGCGATCGTCTGCGGAGCGCAGGCTGCGTCTGTATTGAGCGTCAAAGTGTATGCGCCGGGAGCGGGATCATATTCGTTCACGCCGATGATGAATTCGCCCGTGTAAGGCAAAGTGATCACGCCGCCTTCAGCCGGAATGCGCGAATCCAATCCGTCGCCGCTGTCGTCATTTGCATCGATGATATTTCCGTCTGCGTCGAGCAAATACAGAAAACTGTCAAATTCACCCGACATATTCGAAATCCAAATCGCTTGTCCCGAATTGCCGTTGAACGAATAAAAATCGATCAGCGTCGTGTCGTCTAAAACACAATCGGTTGCCGTTAGATTTCCGTTAATTGTCTGACCGACCGTGATCGGCGCGGTTTCCAAACACGGATCGCCTAATTGATTCGCGTTTGCTTTTCGTTTTGCCGCAAGATTTTTAATGCTTGCGTTTTTGATTTCCGCCGAACCTTTCGTTCGCGGAATAATTTGTTTTGCCGATGCTCTGCTGACAGGCGTTTGAGCATTTAAAATACTAAACGATCCGTTTCCATGCACAAGCAAAACGAAACAGATCAACATAAATAACAGTTGTTTCTTCATTGATAACCCTTCCTTGTAAATGATTGAAAAAAAACAAAAACTTGCCAAAATGTGAATTAAGGGGCTTAGCCTTAGAATTTGTTTTAAACTATGTTCTCACATTTACGTTTTCAATAGCAAAATTTTTGAAAAAAAGTTCACAGAAAAAATAGCAGAATTTATCGGCAATTACCAAGAGAAAAATTGTAAATATTTGTAAAGGTAAAGACTTAAGCTGACGTAAGATTTTGAATTGAATTTGAAAATAAAAAAAGCCCCGTTCAAAAAACAGAGCTTTTCTTTCGATTAATCGAATATTTTTCCTAACTGCATCCGGCGTGACCGCAATTGCAGGCAATATCGGTTAAACCTTGTTCGCCTGCCGATTCGCATTCGGGCGAGCAATAAGTTTGATCTTCCGCGACCGCGCAGACACACGATTCGTGTCCGCATTTATTATTTTCGTTTGCCATAATTTCTCCCTCGTTCGTTTAAAATTCTGTTTTGCAACAGTAATTGAAAGTATAAACAATCGGTCGGCTTTTCACAATAAATTGCCGATTTTTCCGAATCAGCCGAAAATTCACGCAAAACTTTTTACAACTTCTCGGCGTTTTATTCATCAGAAGTTTGAACAATTGGAAATAACTACACTAAAATTTATTTATGGCAAAAAAAGATTCAGAAAATCAATCAACCGGCGTGGCGAAAAGTCTTTTCGTGCGCTGCCGTTTTTGCGGACAGAAAAACTCCGTCAAGGAAGATTACAAAAACAACGCGGCGAAATGCGGTCGCTGTAAGCTTCCGCTTTCCAACGAACCGCACAAAAAGTTTGCCGACCTGAGCAAACACGAATACGTTCATCCCGCGGATTCCAAAGCTCTCGCCGCGCTAAAGGCGATTCCGGGAATCGATACCGCGCTCAAACAATTGTTGAAAGTAACGGGCGAATCGGCGATGCGCGTTTCGTTTATGGCGAGCGCGGTGCAGATCACGCCAAAACAATGTCCCGATCTTTACGCGAAATTGCAGGTTGCCTGCACGACGCTCGGTGTTGATATGCCGGACTTCTTTTTACAGCAAAATCCGGTCGTCAATGCGTTTACGGGCGGCGTTGACAAAGCCGTGATCGTGCTTTGGACGGGACTCGTCGAAAAACTGAACGATGAAGAATTGCTTGCCGTGATCGCGCACGAAGTCGGGCATATTCACGCCGAACACGTTCTTTATTTAACGGCGGCGCGTTTGATCGAAGCTTTGATGAACGCATCGGTCGCGGCGATCGTGCCGGGTTCGGACATTATCAAATTCCTCGTTTCGGCGGGAATTTCGAGCGCGTTGCTCGCGTGGGCAAGACGCGCCGAACTTTCGTGCGACCGCGCCGCTTTACTTGTCACGCAAGACCCGCACATTATCGGCAGAACGATGATGAAGCTCGCGGGCGGAACTTATGCGTCGAAGATAGATTACGACGAGTTTTTGAATCAGGCGCGAGATTTTCAGAAGAATTACGACGAAAACAAACTCGACCGATTCTGGGCTGATCTGCTCAATGCAGGCTTGACGCATCCGTTCCCGATCTGGCGCGTTTCGGAAATTCTGAAATTCGTCGATAGCGGCGAATATAACGAATTGATGAAAAAGTAATTTTTCATAGCCGCAAAAAGGCACAAAAACTCAAAATATTTTCTTTTTGTTTTTTTGCGCCTTTTTGCGGCTGAAATTTTATGTTGATAGTTTTATCGTTGGCTAAATGCAGATTTTGAAACTTTCGTCCCGAAGGGAAATAGTGTAAATAGCCCCGCGATTTATCGCCGCAAAAGACGCAGAAAAAAAGAAAACATTTTGAGTTTTTTGCGCCTTTTTGCGGCTAATTTTCTATGCTGATAGTTTTCACGACCGCGCCGAATAATGAAGAAGCCGAAACGATTGCGGAAAAGATCGTCGAGGCAAAGCTCGCGGCTTGCGTGCAGGTTTTACCGCCGATGAAGTCGTTTTATTTTTGGGAAAACGCCGTTCAGAAAGATTCCGAACAACTTTTATTGATCAAAACGCTCGAAGAAAAATACGACGCGCTCGAAAGTTTTATCAAAACTCACCATTGTTATGAAACGCCCGAAATCGTTGCCGTTACGAGCGACAAAGTGTCGGGCGATTATCTGGATTGGATGAAAAACTATCTGATTCGGTAATCAAACGCCTCAAAAATCAGTTAATTTTCACTTTTCAATACTTTTTTAACTAAAAATCGGTTTGCGGAGGCTTGCAGAAGTTTGCGGCGAGCCTCCGCAAACTTCTGAGAGCCTCCGCAAATTTCTGAGAGCCCCCGCAAATTTCTGGAAGCCTCCGCAAACTTACGGCGACTCCCCGCAAATTTCTGCAAGCCTCCGCAAACTAAATCTGCCTCGCAGAAAATTTCTGAGAGCCGCCGCAAACTTACTTTATGCCGCCGCAAATTTCTGCGCCTCGCCGCAAATCAAATTTGCTTCGCCGCAAACTGCGGCAGAGCGGCGAAAAACTATTTTCCGTTGCTGCCGTTGCCGTTTTCGCTCGCCTGACAAGTTTTGATGATGAAATCAACTGCGTCCTTCGGCGAATCGGTCAGGTGAATGAGTCCTAAATCTTCGGCGTTGATGTTTTTTTCGTGGAGCATCGTCGAAGTTATCCAACCCAACAGTCCGCGCCAGTATTGCGAACCAAACATCACGACGGGGAAATTACGAATTTTGCGCGTCTGGATGAGCGTCAAGGCTTCAAAAAGTTCGTCCAAAGTTCCGAAACCGCCGGGAAAAATGATGTATGCGTTTGAATATTTGATAAAGATCGTCTTACGGACGAAGAAATATTTGAACGTCAAAGATTTGGTCAGATACGGGTTCGGTTTTTGCTCGAAAGGAAGTTCGATGTTGCAGCCGACCGAAACTTTTTTCGCTTTGTGTGCGCCGCGATTTGCCGCTTCCATAATGCCCGGACCGCCGCCCGTGATGACCTCGAAGCCTGCGCGGGCAAGCAGTTCGCCCGTTTCGACCGCCGCTTTATAATATTCGTTTTTCTCGTCAGTCCGTGCCGAACCGAAGACCGAAACGCCGCGCGTGATCGTCGCCATATTGTCGAAACCCGTCACGAATTCGCTCATAATGCGGAAAACGCGCCACGAATCCGAAGTCTTGTAATCGTCGTCGGGTTCGGGCGAACGAAGCAAAACTTCGTCGTCGGTCAATTTCCAGTAGTTCGCTTCTTCCAGTTCCTTCGCTTCGCCGACCGTTTCGGGTTCGACGTTTGCGACAGTCGGGAGAATTTTTTTCGGAGCTTTTGCTTTTTCCGTCTTTTTAGTCTTTTTTGTGTCTGCCATTGTTGTATTTTGTAAGACAAACTTCAGTTTGTCTCGCAATGTAAAGTTATTTAAATGTTTGAATAATTAAACTGCCATCCGGTTTCGGGATTGAACAAACTGAAGTTTGTTCGACGTTTTTTCAGAAATTGTAAATTATTCAGCCGGTTTTTGAATGCCGATGATGTTGAAACCGCAATCGACATAGATCGTTTCGCCTGTGATGCCCGAAGCAAGATCGCTCACGAGAAACAGCGCGGTTTTGCCGACTTCAGCCGCTTCGACATTGCGGCGCAAGGGCGCGTTCGCCTCGATGTGTTTGAGCATCGTGCCCATATTTTTCACGCCGCGCGCCGAAAGTGTGTTGATCGGTCCCGCGCTGATCGCGTTGACACGAATCGCGTGTTTGCCCAAATCTTCCGCTAAATAACGCGTCGAAGCTTCGAGCGCGGCTTTCGCAACACCCATCACGTTGTAGTTTTGCACGACTTTTTCCGCGCCGTAATAGCTCATACAAACGATGCTGCCGCCGTCTTTCATATACGGCAAAGCGGCGAGCGATAATTGCGGCAAGCTGAACGCGCTGATTTCCATCGCCGTCAAAAACGCATCGCGTGAAGTAGTTAAAAATTCGCCTTCCAAAGCTTCACGCGGCGCAAACGCGATCGAATGAATCACGAAATCGATCTTCCCGTATTTTTCGCCGACGGTTTTGAATGCCGCGTCAACTTCTTCCTGATTCGTCACGTCACACGGCACGACGAGCGCGTCGGGCAAATCTTTCGTCAATTTCTCGACGTTTTCCTTGAGCCGTTCGCCCTGATAAGTAAACGCGAGCTTTGCGCCGTTTTCCAAACAAGATTCGGCACAAGCCCAAGCGATCGAACGCTTATTCGCCACGCCGAAAATGATTCCAACTTTATTTTCCAATATATTCATAAGAAAGACTTCAAAGTTTAAAAGCGTGAAACTGAAAAAGCAAGTTTGCGGAATTGAAAAGAGAAGATTTGCCTGCGAAAGAAACGAAAATAACGAAATTTTGGTTAATGGTAAATCGTTAATAGCTAATTGTTTTTTCTTTCAATTAACCATTAACCATGAACTATTAACTATTTTTCGTGTCTTTTCGTGTTTTTCGTGGGCAGAAAAAATCAGTGTGCGCGAATGGCGCGGGCGATCAGACCGATTCCGCCGGCGAGAAGAATCAGCATAATGATCGTCGCGTAAAGACTGGTCGGCGCGAAATAGATTTGCAGATTCATTATGATCGCCGAAAAAATAATGATGACGCTGGCGAAAACAAGCAGCCAACCGACGATCGATCTGCCGTTGAAAAAGACCAATCCGATGCCGATGACAAACGGAACAAGCGTCAAACCGAAAGTGTTGTAGCCGTAAATTGTCCAAAAACTGCTCGACACGGTGACGCGGTTCATAATCATATACGCGCCCGCGATCGCCATTCCCAAACCGATCAGAAATTCGCCGATTCCGCCCGAAGTTCCGCCGACATTCTTAAAGCCGTTTTTATGTTTAATCTCCATAGTTTCCGAAACGTCGAAAACAAACGAAAAGTTCGTTTATTCCATCGCGTATATTTTCTGCAAACCGCCGAAATCGAGCAGTCGAATATCAACGTCAACCGTCGTCGAATTGAATTTGCTGACCAGTGTCGAACGAAGTTTCGCTTCGCCTTCCTGATCCAATTGCGTGACGAGAACCAAAAGAAGCCTGACGCGCGGATCGAGCTTCATATCTTTGAAATTTTGATTGACAGTGCTGATCTTTCTAAGCATCCAGTCAATTTTCTGCTGGCTTATCTCGGGCGTGACCAGAAACGAAACCTCGATGCAGGTGATCAAATCGTTTTTGATCAAAACCGCGTCGAACGGCGTTTCGGCAATGCTGACGTGACGCATCACGGGCATTTTCGCTTCCTGCTGAATCTGCCTGATCGCCAAATCTTCCGCGACGATATATGCCGAAAGCAGATCGGGCAAATCTTCGTCGCTGACATCGAGCAGACGCGAAAGTTCTAAAACTTCGACCGTCAATTTTTTACGTTGATTATCGGGCAGAGAAATATCCCAATCGACCTTTTTGATGTTTTCACGAACGGCAATTTTTTTGACTTCCCGCAGATTCAAGATCGCAAAAGCCGAAAGCGAAATTGCCGAGATCAGAAAGACGATCGCCAAGCCCAAGTTTTTTGCCATTACCGACATCAACAAGCCGACAAGCAGACAAAACAAAACCAAACCGCCGCAGAATAACAGCAAATAGTTCGGAGTTGCACGCACAAAGTTAATATTTGTTCGCTGGAGTTTTCCGGTCATTTTTTGAAAAAGAATAAAAAGATTTCTTGCAGGGGATAAAGTAATAATTATGCAGAAAATCCGCAAACTGTAAACTATAAAAAGCAAAAACAAAAAATTAAACGCAAAGACGCAAAGATGCAAAGACGCAAAGATATAAAAAGTGTAAATGCAATAAATTGTCTAATTGCGGTTTACTTAACTTTAAAATCTCTGCGTCTTTGCGTCTTTGCGTTTAAATCTTCGATTGGATGTTAAGCGTTTGTCGCGCGTTCAAACGGAATGTCGTCGAAATGCGTCATTTTTTTGAAGTTTTTGAAACGCTCGTTGATTTCGTTATATTCCAAACGATCAACGCGTTCCGTGCCGAATTCTTCGACGTTGA
>DAITPE010000173.1:0-10008 GCA_036833775.1 Pyrinomonadaceae bacterium
TTGAGCAAAAATATCGCGATTATCGTCGTAAAGATCGGCGAAAGATATTGGATCGTCTGCGCCGACGCAAGCGGAATGCTCTGCACCGTCCAGAAGAAAAAATAAAGCGCGGACGTGCCGAAAAGTCCGCGCAAAAAAAGTAATTTGCGATTCGAGCCTTTCCAATCGGCGTTCGCTTTCCGCAATCCGTAATAACAAAACATCACGCCGAACAGACATCGAAAAAAGACGATCTCCATCGTCGGCAAATGCGAAACCTGTTTGACGAAAACGTTCGCCAAAGAAAAAGCGAGCGTCGAAATAAACATCGAACGCACGCCTTCGGTCAAAATTTGATCGTTGTTACTCAAATTTTAATTATGAATATTATTTTTTCGCTTCGCAACCGCAATCACTGCCGCAGTTTTTCTTCGGCGAAAACGCTTTAACCTTTTTCGTCAGCATCGAACCGACATAAAGCAAAGCTGCCAAAACGATCACGATCGCGATGATTTGCTGTGTGTCCATAATTTTATCCGAAACCTAATAATTTCCCGCCTTGATACGTCAAAAATGCAGCGGCGTAAGCCAAAACGGTCATATATCCGACCATAAAAAGCGTCCACGCCCACGAATTAGTTTCGCGCCGCACAACCGCGATCGTTGACATACATTGCATCGCCAAAACGAAGAAAACCATTAAAGTTATCGCCGTCAAAGGTGTCCAAACGGGAGTTCCGTCATCTTTTTTCGCGTCACGAATCGCCGACATCAAGGTTTCCGATTCTTCATTTGAATCCTTGCCGACATTGTAAATAATACTCAATGTTGAAACCAAAACTTCACGCGCCGCAAAACTCGAAATCAACGCAACGCCGATCTTCCAATCGAAACCGAGCGGCTTGATGACGGGTTCGATCGTGTGTCCGATCTTTCCCGCGAAACTATGTTTGATCTGTTCGCTTTGCTTGAAATCTTCTTCCGCTTTTTGAATATCTTCCGCCGACATTTCGCTCGTAATATTCGGCGCAGAAGTCTTCGTTTCGGCATTACGCGGGAAATAAGTCAAAGCCCAAAGAATGATCGAGATCGCCAAAATCACCGTTCCCGCACGTTTCAGGAAAAGTCCGGCGCGTGTCAGCATATTTTGAAAAACCGTCCGCAAATTCGGCAAACGATACGGCGGCAATTCCATCACAAAAGGCGGCGGCGGCGATTTCAAGATCGTTCTTTTCATAATAAATGCGGCAATAATTGCGGTTAAGATTCCGAATCCATACATCGCCAACATCAAAACTGCGCCGACCGAAATAAATCCAAAGAAATTTTGTCCCGCAAAAAACGTCGCGATCATCAAAGAATAAACCGGAAGCCGCGCCGAACAGCTCATAAAAGGCGCGATCAGAATCGTCGCCAGACGATCTTTCGGATTTTCGATCGTCCGCGTTGCCATAATTCCGGGAATTGCACACGCAAAACTCGATAAAAGCGGCAAAAACGCCTTTCCGTGAAGTCCGATGCGCGACATTAATTTATCCAGCAAAAACGCCGCCCGCGACATATAACCAGTATCTTCCAAAATCGATAGAAACAGAAAAAGCAACAAAATCTGCGGCAAAAAAACTAAAACTCCGCCGACTCCGGCGATGATTCCGTCAACGATAAGATCATTCAAAATTCCTTCGGGTAAATTAGTTTTCGCAAAATCTCCGAGTTCGCCGAAACCTTTGTCGAGCAAATCCATCGGCAAGCTCGCCCAAGAGAATATCGTTTGGAAAACGAGTAGAAGAATCGCGACGAGAATTATCAAACCGAAAACTTTATGCGTTAAAATGCCGTCGATCTTTTCGGAAATGTTTCGTTCGGACGTTTGAACTTGCTGGACGCTATCCTGATAAACTTCGGAAATAAAATTGTAACGCGCAAAGATTTTTTTATTTGCGATCGCGTCATCCGACAAGCTCAGATGAATTTCTTCATCGTCCAAAATATCGTCATTTTCGGCAATCCACGGAATATTCGGAAGTTTGTGCGCTCTCGCCGCCTTTAAAACGGCTTTTGAAAGTTCATCAATTCCCTGTTTTTGCGCGGCTTTGACCGGAATTACAGGAACTTGAAGAAGTTCGGACATCTTTTCGGCATCGATTTCCAAACTTTGCTTTTCCGCCAAATCCATCATCGTCAATGCGACGACGACGGGAATCCTGAATTCGAGAATTTGCGTGACGAGATAAAGATTTCGTTCGATATTCGTTGCGTCAACAACCGCGATGACAACGTCGGGTTTCGGCAAACCAGAAACTTTTCCCGTCAAAACATCACAGGCGATTTGTTCATCGAGCGAAGTTACGTCAAGACTGTAAAGTCCCGGCAGATCAATGAGTTGAAGACTTTCGCCTTCAAGCCGCCAGTTCCCTTCTTTGCGTTCGACCGTTACGCCGGGATAATTGGCGATCTTTTGGCGCAATCCGGTCAAGACGTTGAAAAGTGTGGTTTTTCCGGCGTTTGGATTTCCGGCGAGTGCGATCGTGATTTCTTTTCTCGGCGTGGAAGTTTTGGTGATTTTTTGTTCGGTTTTCATTCGCTCACTTCGATCGTTTCGGCTTCATTCTTTCTCATCGCAAGGCTGTAACCGCGCACACGAACCTCGATCGGATCGCCGAACGGCGCAGTTTTGACGACTTTTACCGAAACTCCGGGAACAACTCCCATTTCCATCAAACGCCGCGTGATCGCATTATTTCCGTTTATTTTGGTGACTTTCGCTATTTTTCCGACCGATAGTTTTGCCAAATTCATATTCTTTTACGGCAATGCTTGCCAATTTGAATATTACTCTAATTGAAAACAGTTTTCAATTTCATTTTAATAAAAGCGATGATTTCCGTAGTTAGTGATTCTTATAAATTATTTGAATCAAGAGTAGTAATTTTCTCTGCGCTCTTTGCGTCTCTGCGTGAAATTTACGAAGCTATTTCCGCTTTTCATGACAAAATTAAAGTTTTTAATCACGCAGAGCCGCAGAGTTCGCAGAGTTATTGTTCTACCAATTTGATCCACATATACTATTTAGGCGTGATTTGCGTTTCGTTCAGCAGATCGGCTTGAAACGCACCGAGCGTGAATCTTAAAGGCAGACGTTTATCATCATTACTCAGCCAAATGCGGATTCCCTGCATATCGAGCTGCTGAATTCCGGTCACGAGCGTGATCATTTGCGCCGAAATTTTTTCTCCGCGCAGATTGATGATCTCGGCATTTGAAGGTCGCAAGATAAAAATATACGGCTGTTTATCCCAGAAAACAGCTACGCGCGTATCGTTTACGGGATTGCTCGGGTCTTTACTTGGTTTGAGATTAAAAGAGCGCACGGCATAGATCAATGAAAGAATGTTATGAGTTCCGACCGGCGATTCGATACGATTCGTGCCATTTACCGTAATAAATCCTGTTTGCTGGTCAAAAGTCGAAATTTGATTTAATGAACTCAAACTTCCGTTGAATTTAATTTCCAACTGTTGCGGCGCAAGCGTGTCAGGATTTACATTTGCAACGATCGAATCGTTTGTTTTAAAGAGTGAATTCGACATTGAATTTGTCACACTTGCCGTTAAAAACAAACTGTCTTGATTTTGAAATTTCTTTCTTTCTTTTGCCTGCAAGCGCATCGTGCCGATATTTTGGCTAGTTTGCGAAATTTGAAAATCTAATGTTTCGCCGAGTTCAAACGGCAATTCTTTCAAGAGAGGCTGATTATTTTGATAAGGTATCGGCGTCGGTTTCGGTTTCGGTGTTGCTTGCGGTCGCGGCGTTTGAATCGGTTGCGGCGTTGCCTCAACTTCAATTTCCGGCTCGATAATTTGAACGCTTGCAAGACTTGCGCGAAATTCACCTTTAATCGTTTTCAGACGAATTAACACCGGAATTTTATTTTCGTCGTTTGAAAAATTAACTCTGAAATCCTTAATTCCATTTTCGGTTAAATAATCACTTTGAACTGCGGCGACGTTAGTTTCAAACTCGCCGCCGTCGGTCTTTAATTTTTCTGCACCGTTTGTGGTCAAGGCAAAATTATAAAATCGATCGTTTTCGGAAAAACTAAAATTTCCGTTTCCGCCCACGCGGCGAATTTGATAGATCATCGAGATCAGATCGTAATTTGAAGTAGGATTAACAAGATAATTTTTTACGGTTTCTTTTGGTAAAACGCCCAAATTTTCGATTATTTTCGAGTAAAGCGGAAAACCCGTTTCAGCCGAAGCAAATGTCACGCGCGTCTCGTCGATTTCGTAAAAAGCCGCGCTCACCATATTATTTGTTTTGATTTTTGAATGAAGTTCGACCGCATTTTTATCGCCGAGTTTACCGCTTGAAACAACGAACAATTCGGCATATCCGATGTTGTCGAATTTATTGAATGAAATGTTGTAAGTTATTTTTTCACCGACTTTAAAGAGATTCGTCGGCGATTCGATTTTGACAGGCGAGCTTTGAGCCGAAACGAAAATAAACGGCAATGCAAGCACGAAGATCGCGCTTGCAGCCAACAGGAAAATGCTCAAAATTTTTCGTTTCAAAAATTTGTCGTGAAGATAATTAAAAAGACTTTTTTGTATGCTCATTAAAAGTATATTTTTTGTATTTTTTATTCTTCGATCTCGGCTAAAATACGTTTTACGGCGGCAATTTTGTCTTCCGCTCCGGTAATCGGTCTGCCGATCACCAAATAATCCGAACCGCTCAAAACTGCTTCTTTCGGTGTCATTACACGCTTTTGGTCATCGTTCGTTGCAAAACTTGGACGAATTCCCGGCGTGACGATCAGAAAATCGAGATTTTCGACATTTTTTCTGATCAATTCAGTTTCCAGCGGCGAAGCGACAACGCCGTCCAAACCACATTTTGCCGTAAGTTTAGCCAAATTTAAAACTTGCTCGTTGACATTTCCGGCAATTCCGGTTTCGTTCAAGGTTTCTTGATTCGAGCTTGTCAAAACCGTTACAGCAATGATCTTCGGCTTTTCGATCTTTTCCCTTTCGCAAAACTCGGAAACTTCTTCGACCGTTCGGCGCATCATTTCACTTCCGCCGACGGCGTGCAGATTGAACATCCAAACGCCGAGACGCGCAACTTCAATAGATGCTTTCGCAACCGTATTCGGTATGTCGTGAAATTTCACATCGAGAAAAATTTTAATTCCCGATTCAACCATTTCACGCACAAAACTCGCTCCTGCCGAAGTAAAAAGTTGTAAACCGATCTTAAACGCGCCGACTTCGTTCCCGATCTCTTCGATGATTCGTCGCGCTTCGACGGCATTTTCGACATCGAGCGGAACGATAATTTTCTCTTTGGCGTTTTTCATCTTCGCTGTTGCGGCTTCATTCATATTTTTTTAGGAATCCAAGATTTGGTAAATTCTTTCACGGAAAAACTGAGAAATCCGCAATGCGCCGTTCATAAAAATGCGTTTCCCGTCTTGGCGTAAATGATTGAAAGGCAAAGCAAATTCAAAATCCGTCTGTTTTTTTCCTTTTAGATATTCGATGCATTGCGAACCTGCTTTGATATTTTCACGGGCTTTGGCTAAAAATTCCTCTTCATTCGCCGGATCGTTTAATTTTCGATAGATCAAACCCTGCATAAAATACGCATCCGAATAACCTGTATCGACTTTCACGGCATTTTTCAGATAGATCAAAGCCTGCGGAAAATTATTCAATTGATAATAAACGCATCCGATCAAATATTGAATTTCGGGATAATTATTATTGTTTAAGGCTTCTTTAAAAGCCGCGTTGCTTTCCGTCCAATTCTGTTCGGAAGCAGCGAGCATTCCCCAGATAAAATCGACGATCAGCGCAGTTTTTTCATTTTCGGTCAAAACACTGAGCAATCTTCGTGCTTTATCGGGTTCGCATTCATCCGCGTAAATTGCGCCTAAAAGCAAAATAATTTTCAAATTGGCAGGCGAATGCTGAAAAATCCTTTCGAGATATTTTTTCGCATCATCGAATTTATCGGCGCGAAAAAATTTCTCGGCAATAAAAATATGCAGTGAAACATTGGTCGGCGACAATAATGCGGCGCGTTCCAACATTTGAAACGCTTGTTTTTCGTCTTCGTCCAACAACTTAATGCCGTGGCTCAAAATATGTTTGAAAAGTTCGCCGTTCGGATTCGTATGTTCGGCGAGAACTTCGTCAAACAATAATTCCCTTTTTTCGTTTTCGGCAAGTTTTTTTGAATTTTTCTCGTAGATTTGAGTTTGTTTTTGCTTAAAAAGCTCGGACAATTGCGGATCATATTCGTCGAGCGTTTTCAAAAAAGCGTTGATCATCACGTGATCTTTTTTGAATTCGTCGGTTTCACGCGAAAAAAGTTCGTAAGTCATCTGAAGTTTTTCCAAAACTTGCGCCAATTTCAATTCGAGAAAAGTAACTCTTTCAAGCAGATGATCTTCATAAAAAGACGGAACTTGATTCGTGTCGTACTGCAATGAATTCGGGAAAACGACGATCAGCAGACGCGTTCCGCATTCGCGGCAATGCGTGTCGCGCAAACTGTTTACCTTGCCGCAGCTTTGACAATAAATTGCAGGTCTTTCCACTTTTTTAATCGAAATCGAGAGGATTTTTATAAGGTTCGTTTTTCACGTCGTCGGCGCGTTTCATCGCTTCCTTGAATTTTTCTTCGAGCAATCTTTCGCGGTCTTTCATCGACGACATTTCTTGTGCAAAAAGCTGATCGCGCGTTTCTTTTTGTTTGTTTAATTCACCTTTTAAATCTTCAAACGAACCTAAAACCTTCTTTTTTTCTTCGTGCGAGATCATCGCGCCGGTTTGCGCGTCGATCGTCAGCGTTGCTTCACAGCAAGGACAGATGATTGTGAACTTTTCCATACCGAATCAAATTATAACTTAAAAATTCCTATCGATTAAATCGATTTTGAATTGTTCGGAAAATCAAATTTTATGGTTGTTTTTTTTCTCCGGCATCTTTGGTTGCCGCGTTTTGTTCGGCTATTTTGTTCAGATCATATCCGGCAGCGATCAAAATATTTCCGGTCGATGTTGCCGTAAAATTAGGAAGTTTATCTTCGCCGACCTCAACGACTTTCCCGTTTTTCAGATAAATCTTGATCGTTTTCGGATTCGTAAAGATTCTTTCAACTTTGATCAAATATTTATCATTATTAAAAGCTCTGGTTTCGATCGGAATTCCCTTTGCGTTCATCGAAGAGCTGACCGTCGAATTATCCGGCGCAGTTCTGCCGGTGACACCGGATTTGTTTCGATCATCTTTCGGATCGACCGCGACAACCCTGACATTTGTGTCCGGTTTTGCGTTAAAAGCATTCGGATCAACATTCGCAACAACCTGAACGGAACCGTTGGTCGTGACGGATGAAGAAGAATTCATTTGTAAGTTGGCGGCTGAATTTGCGGTTGACGAATTTGCCGCGCTGTTCGATTTTGTCTGATTTGTTTCCGAACTACTCGAAGAACAACTGCATAAAAAAGATAAGACCAAAGAAATCAAAATAAATTTAAGATATTTCATTTTTAAAACTCCAAGAATTTTTCCCACCTTTTATTCTTTACAATCTTACGCCGATTATTTCAAACAAGATTTTTCCTTTTGCCGAAAAATCACGATTTATTTTTTTTGATGCGTCTTTCCCCGACATTTTTGACCGTAAATGAACTTTTCCGCTTGTAAATAGATTTTTCCGGCTGTAAATGAACTTTTCACGCCGTAAATAGACTTTTCACAGCGTAAATGAACTTTTCGCGCTGTAAATGAACTTTTCACAGCGTAAATAGACTTTTCACGCCGTAAATAGGTTTTGCCGAGCCAGATGGCTTTTACCCGCCAGCATCGGGCGATGCTGGCGCGAACGCCGAATTTATAAAAAAAAGACCGAACTTGCATTCGGTCTTTTTTATGTTTCCAATTTTGAATTTAGATGTCGTAATACATCGAAAATTCAAGCGGATGCGGACGAAGACGAAGCGGCGTGACTTCTTTTTCACGCTTGTAGCTGATCCAGCGTTCGATCATCTGCGTCGTGAAAACATCGCCTTTCAGTAAAAATTCGTGATCTTTTTCCAAAGCGTTCAAAGCTTCTTCCAAGCTTCCAGGGAGCGACGGAACACTTGCCAATTCTTCCGCCGGAAGATCGTAAATGTCCTTGTCGAGCGGTTCGCCCGGATCGATCTGATTCTGAACGCCGTCGAGTCCAGCTAAAAGCAAAGCGGCAAACGTCAGATACGGATTGCACGACGGATCGGGCGGACGGAATTCGAGACGTTTGGCTTTCGGCGACGAAGAAAACATCGGAATACGAACTGCCGCCGAACGGTTTCTTGCCGAATATGCAAGATTGACAGGTGCTTCAAAACCCGGAACGAGACGTTTGTAGCTGTTCGTCGTCGGCGCGGCAAAAGCAACGAGCGCAGGCGCGTGTTTCAAAAGTCCGCCGATGTAATGTTTCGCCATCTGCGAAAGTCCTGCGTATTGATCGCCCGCAAAAAGCGGCGAACCGTCTTTCCACAAAGATTGGTGGCAATGCATTCCCGAACCGTTGTCGCCGTAGATCGGTTTCGGCATAAACGTCGCCGTTTTACCGTGCGCGAACGCCGTATTTTTCACGACATTTTTGAAAAGCATCACGTTGTCAGCCGTGTGCAAAAGATTCGAGAATTTAAAGTCGATCTCGCATTGTCCGGCAGTTGCGACTTCGTGATGGTGACATTCGACGTGAATGCCGACATCCGCCAAAATAAGCGAAACTGCGTTACGAAAATCGATCAAAGTATCCATCGGCGCAACCGGAACATAACCTTCCTTCGGGCGAATGTGATAACCGAGATTCGGCGAAAGTCCGTCGCCTTTTCTGCCGCTGTTCCAATGTCCTTCTTCGTTATTCACGGAAAATCCGGCTGAATTTTGGTCGTTGTGATAATTCACTTCGTCGAAAACGAAAAATTCGGCTTCGGGTCCGACAAAGCAAGTGTCGGCAACGCCCGTAAATTTCAAATAACTTTCAGCGCGAACCGCAACCGAACGCGGATCGAGTCCGTATCCTTCTTTGGTGATCGGATCGACGACGTTTGCGATCAAACAGATCGTCGTTTCATCGGCAAACGGATCGACCCAGCAGCGCGACGGATCAGGAACCAATAACATGTCCGATTCATTGATCGCCGCCCAGCCGCGCAAGCTCGACGCATCGAATCCGAAACCTTCTTCAAAACTGTCTTCGGTTAATTGTTCGATCGGATAAGTAAGATGGTGCCACGCACCCGGTAAATCCGTAAAACGGACGGAAACAAAACGCGCTCCCTGATCCGCTGCATAATTCAAAACATTTTTAGCGTTCATCTAAACTCCTAAATTGGATTAATAAAAATATGTTAAAGATTGGTGCAAAACTGCCTTTAGGCAATTTATAAAGTGATTCTACATTACTTTTTCGTAACTTTAAAGCCAAAGTTTGGCATATCCATCGTTTTTAATGAACATTCTTTTTTCGTTTATTTTTCCTACAATTTTGTAAGAATCTGTATTTCAAGAAAAAAGCAAGGAAATAAAATCCTTGCTTTTGAAAGTAATAATTTTAACTCGACATTATTCGGGTGCAGTTTGAATCTTTATTCCCGATTCAGACCCAACGCCGACAGTTCTGCCTTTCTTATCGATCAATTGAACTGATCGATAGCTTTTATCTTTTCCTTCCGACAAAACGTTTTTCAGAATTTCTTCGCGTTTTTCCAATTCAAGAACATCCCAAGCCGGAGTTGTCACGGCGTAAAAAGTTTCATCGCTGATTCTCGCAGTTTGGAAATATTCTTTATAGTAAGAATCTTCGACATTTACCTTTTTAACGCCTTCGGAAGTAACCGCTTGCGGTGCAAAATATTCAACCCAAGCATACAAACCTCCGCAAACCAGACAAACTAGAATTAACAGCATCGCCAGCCATTTATTGATCGCCAAAGGATGCTTTTGTTTATCTTTTTGCTG